>NZ_JBHXKA010000011.1:3462-109942 GCF_042722885.1 Streptomyces sp. NPDC058401 | reverse complement strand
GCCCCCACGAAAACTATCCCGCCCCCCACCACCCACGCCCCCCCCCCCGGGGGGGGCGGGCCCCGCCGCGGGGCCCCGGCCCCGACGTATGCCCTGGCTGCCCGCGGCCCAGAGCGGCTGGGGCAGGCGGCGGTGGGCTGGCGCCGGCGCAGTTCGGCCTGGCTTGGCCCGGCCGAAGAACAGTGCGCAGCCGCCGGGGAGGCGGCGCGGGATGCGGGCAAGGAGGTCGGGGCCGGCGCAGCGGGCGACGACGGTGAGGACGGCGCCGGTGTCCCAGCGGGTGTTCGAGTAGCGGCCCGAACCTGGAGGGCTTGGCCCACCGACGCAGGCGGAGCCACCGGTCGGGATGAGCGGTGTGGCCGGCGTGGCCGGTTCCTTGCGACCAAACGCGTGTGGGGCCCGAACTCTGTGAGTTCGGGCCCCACACGCGAAGGGTCAATCAGGCGGGGCGACCGCCGAAGGGCGCGCCGGAGCCGTAGTAGGTGCCCAGCTCCTCGTGATAGCCGGCGTTGCCGAGGTGCTGGTCGCGGTGGAACTCGGGAGCACTCTTGATCTGCTCCTTCGTCCGGTCGACGTAGAGCTTCTTCTCCTGCGGGTCGACGCGAGTCACCGTGCTCGCCGGCAGGAGGACCTCCTTGCCGAAGATCCAGACGCCGGTGTCCACGACCAGATAGGCGTCACCGACCTCGTCGGAGTGCTTGTCCACCTTGCCGATACTGCCGTCAGCCGCCTCGACCTTGTAACCGGTCAGGTCGGTGCCGGCCAGGTGGCCCGAGGTGGACGTGTAACTCCACACATGCTCAGTCACGCAAAACAACTCCTTCGATAAATCAAGGACATGAAGAGAAAGTAATCTCCATACCCTCATTTTGAATCGTATGCCGTGCGCGGCGGTTTCTGCTTTCCGCCTGAACCGCACATGCCCCGCTTTCGCTTCCCTACACACCCGGATCGACCACAAGGCCGGGATGGCCGTCGATCCTGGAGGTGAGCAGGTCGCCTGCTACGTCACGGCGACCATCCCGACCACCCGCCCAGATACCCGCGATATCCGATTTCATCCGTTACTGAAAGACCAGTTCCGTGTGCGGGCATGACGATGGCCCACCGCCCCCGTCCGGGAGCAGCGGGCCATCGCTGCATACTGCCTGAGCTGTGATTACTTCGGGTACCTACCAGCGGTACCAGCGTCCGCTCCCGCCCTTCGGGCGGGCGACGAACCCGATCAGCCACAACACCAGGACCGCGATCGCGACCCACCAGAGAACCTTGAGCGCGAAACCCGCACCGACAAGAACCAGAATCAGCAGAAGAACAAGAAGCAGGGGAACCATAGTTATCAACCTCCGAAGCCACTCATGCCCGCCTCCCTTCGAAGCATGCACTTCGATCTTATTTGTTTCCTACTCGCCGGGCCGGGAAGGAGGGAACGCTTCCTCCGAAACAAAGAGGGATGAACACCTGGCACGAGTATCTCCTCGCTGCCCTGCTGTCAGATATTGGACCGATATATTGGACCTGGCTAAGGGTTGTCCCGTATAGGGCTGTGAGCTGGAAGTTCGGCTGGCGCTACGGTCGTCCGATGGAGTCTGAGAAGTCGAAGGAGTGCCCACTTCATGGCGCTGGCGCGGGCGCGCAGAGCCTGCTGGGGCGTCGGCTCGCAGGTGTCGTCGGATCGTGGCACTTGTACGGCAGAGACGACCCCGCGGGCCCGCTCGATGTGTGGCTGCTCGATGGCCAGGAGGCCGCCGTACACATCACGACGGGATCGGATTGGTGTCTGATCGTTGAGGTGTCGGAGCCGCACGCCGGCCATGACATGGGCGAATCGGGCCTCATCACCGTGGGCGCGATGGGCGACAGCACGCCGTTCGCAGACCATCTCGGGGAGAGCGTTCTCGCGGTGCGGGAGGACCACGAGCCGAACACCGGGCGCATCGCCCTGGAGCTCTCATTTCCCACCGGTCGAGTCCGTTGTGAGAGCCGGGCTGGGGACCTCCGCCTGACCGCGGTGTGATGATCTCGGCGTGGCTGGTGTGATCACGGCGTCGGAGCCGTCCTGGACAGGCCCGTCCACCGGGCTGAGCCCGAGGCTGTTCCGAAAACTGGTGACGGTGCGGCAACGCGAGGGGCAGAAGCGAATCGCAGTGGCAGGCCATGGAGCCTGCCACTTGAAGACAGGGCGCTGCTGGTCGCCGCCTACTGGCGCACGAACCTCACAATGCGCCAACTCGGCCCGGTCTTTGATGTCTCCAAGTCGGCAGCGGACCGCATCATCGATCATCTGGGGCCGATGCTCGCGCTCCAGCCGCGCAAGCGGTTCGCCATGTACACCGTGCTCATCGTGGACGGCACCCTCGTGCCTACCCAAGGCGCTCCTCGACCGCATCGACGGGGCTTGAGCAGGCGGACCACGGCGGAATCGGCGTACGCGAGGGTTCAGATCCTGATCCTGAATCCCTGAGCCGGGCCGAGTCCGTAGCACCGCCGAGCACCCTCGGCCCCGGCGGCTGCGCCGCTCGCCCCGTGCGTCGCCCCCTCGAGTCCGGAACAGACCGCGAAGCCCCCTGAGAAGTCGTACTCGCCGACGAGGACCAGTACGGGGACATGCCCTTCACTGCGGCGGACAGATCGAGCGCCTGCCGGATCGGCGGGGTAGGCGGAGGTCGCCCTGCAGGCGCTGGGGTTCGGGTGCGTATGGCGGTCGCGCCGAGGACGCCTCAGGAAGGGCGGTTCAAACCGACAGCGCAGCCCACCGACTTCCTGTTGTTCCAGGCTGGGGGCCGCCCGCCCCCCTCTCCTGCGGCGCGCGGATTCCGCCGCTGCGCTGGCACCACGGAGGGAGGCCCAGGTGAACGAGATCGCGCATGAACGCACGGTGACGCGGTGGGCGGGGCGGCCGTGCCAACCCGCCCACCAGCGCTTTCAGGTGTCGGACGTCAGCAGTTCGGACCCGCCGAACCGGAACCACCGGTGAAGGAGGCGAAGTTGTCGCTGGAGATCCAGCCCCAGTTGGAGCCGGCCTTGACGTAGATCCACCAGACGCCGCTGTCGGGGTTCTGCTTGTAGCAGCCGATGTTGAGCGTGACGCTGGAGGAGACGGACTGGATGTTGCCGCAGTCGGCTCCCACTCCGTTCTTCAGGTTGTAGGTGCCCTTGAGCTTGCCAGTCGCGGTGGACTTGTCGGAGCCCGAGTACTTGTGGCAGGTGGCGGTGGTGGCCGCGCTCGCCGTGCCGGTGGCAGCAACAGCGCCGAGGCCGGTGAGCAACGCGGTGGTGGTGACCAGGGCGGCCAGGTGCTGACGGAACTTCATGGGTTTCCTCCCGTTGGGTGCGGTTCCCGGCAGGAGCCGGGCAGCCGGTGCCGGAGTACGGCCCAGGGGGGCCGCCCGCCGGTCGCCGGGCAGGGGTGATCAAAGCGGCGGCCGGCCACGGCGGTCAATGATGTGGCGGCGTTGGCTGGTTCTGGCCGCGAGGAGTACGAATGCGCACGTACGGGGCGCGGCGTATGCGTTCTCGGCGAAGGTGCCAGATCCGTGCAAGGCCTCTCGGTTCGACTCACCGAGCTGAAATGGTCTAGTCCACAACCAGCACAAATGGTCTGGACCTTACCGTCGGTCATCGGCGTTCGGGCTGCGCGGGGGGCTGCGCGGCGGACGGCCAGGATGGCCGAAAAATCACCCGTCGAGGCCCTGACAGGGGTGGATGAGCTGAATACCCGTTCCGGATGGCGCCCGTGACCGGCAGGATCGGTCGCAGATCCCAGGTCTCACGACTCGCACGACGCATTCGCCGATCCGCCGATTTCTACAAGACCGATCCGATCCGGATCCCTACTCTGGGGTCGGCCACGGACAGGGTGGCGTGAAGCTCGCCGGGGTCATCCTTCGCACCTCGCCCCGGCCTGGCCGAGTCCGCGGGGGTGGCCATCAGCGGGAGGCTCCACGGATCTTGGCGGGTGCGTGGTCAGCGGGACCGGGCCGGGCCCGGCCGGTCCGGACCGGCCGGCGTACGCGGCACTACCGGGCTAACGCATGCGGACGGTGCCGGGCCACGGCCCGAGCCCCGTGTACGCGAAAGAGCCGTACGGCCGTACGGGCAGCCGCCGCGCCCGCCACTTCGCGGCCTCGCAGGGCAGCAGTCCGGCGGCGGCCGCAGCCTTCGCCTGCGCCTGGCGCTCCTTCGCCTCATGCCACAACCGGGCTGGCTCCACCGCCTCCACCAGCACGAGGAGCAGCGGCACGACCACGGCCGCGCCGCCGCCGCGTACCGTACGCGGGGCGCGCTCCAACACACGTGCGGAGGACCGCTGTTCCGCCCGCGCCTGCCCGGCCAGGGACCGCTCGCCCGGTGCGCGGCCGGCCTGCTCGACGGCCTCCGCCGCCGCCTGCAGACGTGTCCGTACCAGGGCGGGGGGCATGGACGGCGTCGGCAGGAGGTCGCCGAGCGCGGCCACATCCCCCGCGCCCTCCGACTACCCGGCCCGCCCGAACAGACCGGCCGGCTCCCACTCTCCCCGCGGTCCCGGGGCAGCACCACCGGGTACCCGACGAGCGCGCCCTCATCGTCGCGGCGCTCACGCACACGAAGACCGCAGTCGCGCAGCCGCTCCGGGACATCGGTGTCCCCCGCGGCGAGCGCGACGGCCTGACGCACCGTGCGCTGCAGCGACTCCCGGGCCGTCTCCACCAGGCCCTGGCGCTCCGCCTTCGCCATCTCCCCCGTGGCCGGCGCCCGGCGCGCGGTCCGGTCGCCGGGAGGCATCGAGGTCAGGCCCCAGCCGGCCTCAAAGACGCGGGCGGCAGCATGCATCGCGACTCGGAGCACTCGACCCACCCAGCCGGGTGTACCGACGCCAAAACCCTCCGGCATTTCGCTGACAACACCCCACTGAGACGGAACCGGCACATCGCACAACGAGGAGGGATACGGACGGGATTGCAACGACGGACAGGTACCGTTTGGCCATGGTTCTTTCGGGGGCGAACGGTACTGACAACGAGAACACCGGGTGGGCGTTGGTCATCCAGCACTTCGACTTCGCGATCGCCGTTGCGGCCGACGGCGTCGGACTCGTGATTCCTCTCGACGAGGCGACTCCGTGGGGATGAGGCACCGAATAGACCTGCATCTGGCCGGCGCACGTCTGGGCCTCCGCAGGGAGCGGTGGCTCGCGGAGGGATTGGACGTATCTCCTGCTCTGTGGCGGCATCAAACGGGTTCCTATGCACCGGCCGAGCACGGGCCGGTCACGGCCCCCGATGGCCTTGCCGTACAGATCACAGGACCGGACTGGGGTGTGGTCCTGTCCGTCGAGCTGCAGCCCGACGGGACGGCAGGTCTGGCGTACCACTCAACCCTCGGGTGGGTGGAGGAGCGCATGCGTGTCCGCTCCCTCGAAGCGTGGGACGCCCTGCTGGACGACGCCGTCCAGCGCGGCTACGGCCTGAAGGTGCAGCACGCTCAGTTGCTCGCCGCCAGTTGCACGACGGGCTGGTTCGACTGGTTGCACGGCGAGTTGTGGCTGCTGCCGGATTCCCTGGTCCGCATCCGTGGCGGATTCGTCGACTCCGTCGTGCACTCCATCAGCCCCGGCGTGCCGGAACACAAGGCCACCACTGTGATCGGCTACGACCCGGCGGCCGTCCTGGCGGGGCACCGCACCAACAAGGTCATCCCCTTCGACGGCATCGCGCACGCCCGTCTGCACCGCGGTCTCACCACGTCCGGCCTTACCGTGACGATGACGGACGGCACCCACCACAAGCTTCTGTGGCTGTCCTCCGAACCGGCCCGCCGCATACTGACCGACCGGCTGCTGCCCGTACTCGGCTCCCGCCTGACCCGGTGAGCCGGATGCTGCCGGGGTCCAGGACACCCTGCCGCGGTCCACTCATCCGAGTCCCGGCACAGCACCTCATCAGCCCCGGCCTTCAGATGATCCTCGGCTGTCTGTCAGACCCGCCTGAGATGCTGCGCGGACGGGGTGGTGGCAGGAGCCGGCCCGATTTGCATGGGAGAGGGACCGGTGACGGGTCGCAAGGATGTCTGGGCTGGGATGGGCTGGGAGGGCTGGGCAGACCACGCCGATGTGGCGCGGCGCCTTGATGAGGGTGCCGATCCGGAAGCGTGGAGCGGAGGGCGGCCCCTGCACCGGGCGGCGGTCTGGGGGACGCCGCGCGTGGTTGCCGAGCTGGCTCGGCATGTCGTGGACGTGGACGCACTGCAGGACGGGACAACCGCGTTGTGGGAAGCCGTCTGGTCCGACCGGCCGGATAACGCGCGGGCGCTGGCCGCTGCTGGCGCGGATCCCTGGAGACCACTGCTCGGGGGCTGGTCACCGGGGCGGCTCAGCCTGGCCGGACCAACACCCGACCTGTTCGAAGTGCCTGAAAGAATGTGCAACTTGAGCCTGGTGGAACAAACGGCCGCGCGGGCAGCCGCAGGGCTTGTCGCCGCACTGGCAGGCCTCCATTACGAGGGCACGAGTCTGGCGTGCGTGGCCGGGATCAATACCGAGGAAGCAATACGCCGCCTGGAGGCGGCCCCAGCGGACGCCGAAGAACTGAAGCAGCACCACGAAGAGCCCTGGGCGTACGGCTTCGACCCGAACCTGCAGATCGTGGGCGTGACCACCGTGCGCGGTGGTTGCGTCATCACCCAACCGTGGGGCTACATCGCCTCGACACCCGGCGTTGTAACCCGTCTGTCCGCCGGAACGCTCTGCTACGGGCTCTACGCCAACCCCAAAAGCGGCGACCAGGGAAGAACCGCCCGTGACGGCAACCTTGAAGGGGCGGACCTTCACCCGGGCGGGTCGCCCGCGCCCGGCGACAGTCCCGAAGAAGTCCTGGCCTCCTACCTTTACCAGCACAACGCGGCAGCGTACGCGTGCGGCTTTACCGGTCTGCGGCTAACCGATGCACGCGCCGTCGCGGGACCCCCAGATGTATGGGTCGAACTGCCTCAGCGCAACTACTGGCAACCATGACCCGGAGCGGCCCCGGCAGAACGACCCCCGGACCCTGTCCGTGACACTCGGATCGCCCTTCACGTCCACCGCACCGAGGCGAGCCCGGCCAGCCGGCTCCGCTGTCTCACTCGGCGAAGGCTCCCACGAGCTGTCCACGGAGGGGTGACGACCTCGATGTCCATAGATCTCAACGACCTGATCCAGGGGCAGCAGAGCCTCGTTGCCGGGCAGGCAGCCTCCCTGGTTGATGCCGCTGTCTCCGCCGCACAAACGCCACGGAGCTCGCAGCTCGACGGGAATGCAGGTGCGGATGGCTACTTCGCGCAGCATCGCCCCGTGGCGCTGCGACGCGGCGGAGTCTGTGACCGCCATCGCCGCGCACCTCCGTGTAGGCCGTTCCACCCTGTCCCGGGCTGTGGCCGTGTGCGACGAGGCGCACGGCATATCCGTCAGCGCGCGGTATCTCAGCTGATGGTGACCACGGTGTGCGTCTCCCCGTTTCTCGGTGGCCGTGTCCATGAGCGGGTGGTGAACGTGTGCAGCCGTCCGCCGGTGATCGCGTGGCGCGGCAGTTGGACGCCGAACTCAGCGGTCATGGCCTCCAGTAGCAATCGTTCCGCCTCGTCGCCCTCCCTGTGAGAGCCGAGGAACCGGTCCGGGTCCAGCGCCCGTGGGACTTCCCCCGTTCGGCGTATCTCTCCGCCTGCGTAGGTGAAGGCGTACTGCTCTGTACCGTCTTGCGCTACGGAAAGATGGAAGAAGGGTTCCCCTCGCGGGGTCCTCAAACCGCTCCACACGACCACTGCGCGGGTACCCTCGCTGGCGGCCGCGGCTGGGGAGACGAACCGCTGCGGGTCGAAACCCGCCGGGTCGCAGTCGAAGGCGAAGCTCCAACGCGTGCCGGCCCGGCCGACTGCCATGAGGGCCTTGTCGTCGTAGGACGAGGAGTCCTTCTGTCCGCGGAACAATCTGCGGCGGGCTTCGTAGGAGGCGGCAGGATCACCGAGCGCTGCCTCGTTCCCGTCCGCGAGGAGTCCGGGCAAGTCCTCCGGTTTCACGCCTTCGACCAGGACGAACCGGTACGACGTGAGGTTGTCGTTGGCGTCCGGGTGTGCAAGCCACGCCAGGTTGTTCGGGTCGAGGCCGGCCGTGGGGCTCGGTGTCTCACCCGCCTGCCCGCCCCTGGGGGTGGACAGCAGCTCGCGGCCCCGTTCCGGGGTCAGCAGGGATCCGAGAAGGGGGTCGGCCACCCACCCCAGCGGAGCCAGGTGGTCGGGGCCCAGCGGCTGCCACATCGGCAGGGCGTCGACCAGCGCTTGCCATGCCCCGTCGGTGTCGCCCCACCGTGCCAGCTCCCGGGCCCGTTCGACCGCTTCCCCGAACGGGCCGGTCGCCGTGTACCGGTAGGTGCCGTTGCGTACCAGCTCCAGCGTCTCGCAGGCCAGGGACACCACGTCGTCTCCGGCTCCCTTGAGGTGGAACATCAACATCGAGTCGTCCGTGGACGAGTGCGCCGCGTGCTCGGCGACGAGGGCCGGCAGCAGCTCGGTCGCGTACTGCGGATCGGTCACCAAATCCTCGAAATAGACCATGTAGGTCTGTCCGAGCAGGCGGCGAATCTGGTCACCCAGCCCGGCGGCGCACGGTCTGCCGTACTCCTTCGCCTCGTCCAGCGCCTGCCCGGCCCGTTCCCAATTGCCGCGCAATGCCTCCAGCCGGGCCTGCTCCACCAGGACGTCGAGCTCTCGCGTGGTGTCGTTGGTGAAGTCCGGCTCCCCGTCGGCCGGGCGTGCTTGAAGCCTGTGAAACTGCCGGTGCATGTCCCGCATGAACTCGATGAAGTTCGCGTACCGCTCGGGGGGCTTGGCCAGCCAGCTCGCCCACGTATACACGGCCCATTCACCTTCCTCGTCCACGTCCTCGGGATCCAAGAGGACATAGGTGGCGTCGGACTCGACGTCGAGCTGGAGCCCGCGCCGCCAGAGGTCCGCACCCCGCCGCTCGGCGGGTCCGGCGTCGTCGTCCAGGTACTCCCCGAATATGTCAGCGAGGCCGGACTCGTTGTTGTGCCAGCGCGTGTCCGTGGTCCCCGCCAGCGACCAGATGAACTGGCCGGCGTGCTGCCACCCGTCGCTGACCTTGAGGAATTCCCGGTAGGACGGGGGCATCCGTCGGCCGAGGCGTGCCTCCATGGCTGTGATTCGCTCCTCGGACGCAGGCGGGAACCCCAACCACCGAGCACGCCGGACGGCTTCATCCTCCTCGCCCAGCGTCTCGCCACCGGGCCGGGAATCCGACCACTCCCCGCTCCACCTGAGCAGGAACGGCCGCCAGTCGAACGCTGTCGTATGCGTCATGCGCCCGATGCTGCCATCCGCCGCTGACAGTGCTCTGTGATGCCGGGCGGCATGGGGCGGCTACTGGATACCTCCCCTGACCAACCCGATGACGTTCTCGCGTCCATCGACACCAGCGGTTGCCAGCGGGACACACCAGGATGGCCGTCGTGACAGACGGCACGATCTGGCTTGCCGCTACCCAATCCATCGCCGTCGGCGGAGTTCCGGCCGCGCGTAGGGATGGTGGGGTGCTGATGGATTCGCAGTGGGGCGGCGGCGGGAGCGGGCGGCGGCGGGGACGGTGGCCACCACCGCCTCATCGATGCCGACGCCCGCCTTGCGTGCGTCGGTGAGGAAGCGGGTCACGTTGACGCCCTGTCCGTGCAGGCGGTCCTTGGCGGCGGCCATGTCGGGCAGGCCGGGGAGGCGAGGATCGCGTCGTGGACCATCCCTTCGGGCATCGTCGCCCGGAGCTGATCGGCCCACCGGTCGGTGCCCGCGGCCTTGATGGTCGCCCAGTTCTCCTCGACAGCCTGCTGGACGGTGGTGGCGACCGTGCCGAGCTGGGGCAGGAAGGCGGTCACGCCGACGCCGGCCTGCTGCAGCGATACGAGCTGGCGGGCCATCTGCGGCCAGTCCGCCCCCGCCATCAGGTCACCGAGCACGCCCGCGTCCAGGACCGGGCGCAGCTGTGCCCCGGCCCAGCCCGGCGCGAGCTTCGCAGCGTCCTCGCCGAGCTCGTCCTCCTTGCCCTGGCGGGCCTTCTGGGCGGCGCGGCGGACGGCGTCGGCGATGGTGAAGAAGAGGCGCATCGCGATCGTGGCGGACTGCGCGGCCTCGGCGACGGCTTCGGATAACGGCTCGCCTACGGGCAGCGGGGCGGGGGTGGCCATCAGGGGCTCCTCGGGGCGCGGGCAGAAGGTCGGCGGGACCGGGATGGGCCCGGACGATCCGGGCCGGGCGGCGTGCGCGGTGCCACCGGGCCAGCGCGTGCGGACGGTGCCGGGGCACGGCCCGCGCCCCGCGTACGCGAAGGCTTCGTACGGCCTGTTCCGGGGGCCGGGGCGCCCGTCGTCGTGACCGCCTCACGCAACAGCAGCCCGGCGTCGGCCGCTGCCTTCGCCTGCGCCTGCGCCCGATGCTCCTTCGCCTCATGCCACAAGCGCGCGGCCTCCACCGCTTCCACCAGCGCGAGCAACAGCGTCATTGACGACCTCGGCGCCGCCGCCCGGGGCCGTACGCGGCGCGCTCTCCAAAGCGCGCACCGAGGTCCGCTACCCGGCCCGGGCCCGCCCCGGCGGCACCCGCTCGCCCGGTGCGCGGCCGGCTGCCGGCTGCCGGCTGCTCGAAGACATCCGCCGCTGCCTGGACACGTGCCCGGGCGGCAGCGTGTACGGCGGCGGCGACCAGGAGGGCGCCGAGCGCGGCCACGTCCCCCGGGCCCTCCGCCTGCCCGGCCCCGGCCCGGCCCAGCAGACCGGCCGCCTCCCGGATACGGGCGTCCGCGAGCGCCCAGGCGTTCGCGCCGACCGGATGTCGAAGCGGTCGCAGACCCGCGGCAGCGACAGGTCGTACGCGAGGGAGCCGCCGGAGAACCAGACCGGGCGCGAGCCGCCGTCGGCGCGGTTCCCGGGCAGCGCGACCGCGCACCCGTGTAAAACAGGCACCGCCATGGCGGTCAGTCAGTCTCGCGATGGGCGTCCGGCGGCAGCACCGGTCCGGGAAGCTCGGTCCGGCCTATTGAGGACTCCATTGTGCGGGTGTCCGGTCCTTGCTGACGCCAAGGGGTAGCGTCCCGGCACATGGCGGTCGGCGAGAACGAAGAGCGCGAGACGGACGGGACTGCCGAGGTGAATGCTGCCGGCGTATGGCTTGTGGAGGACCTCGTTGTTCAGGTGCCCGGGTTCGAGGGCGCCTACGAGAGCCACGTCTTCAACGAGCACGGAGTGCTTCCGCACGTGTTCTTCTGGGACGTCGTGCAGGACACCGTGCACTCGTACCTGGCGCAGGATGCCCCGGACGGTCCCGACTGGCGCGGGGTCCTTGACTTCCTGGAGGAACAGACGCGGCGTCGCGTGCCCGGGGCGATCGAGGTCATCGTGACCTCGTTCCTCTACGACCTCCCCTACGAGGGAGAACCCGGGTACGGCATCGCAGCGCATCTCGGGCCGGCCATGAAGGAGAGAAACCTGCAGCTTCGCCCCTGGTGCGGGGCGGCGAGCCCGGACAAAGCCACGACCACTGATGCAGGTAACACCCCATAGACACCGCATGCCGCTGGCCAGCAACAACGCACACGGACGACAACTACCGCGGCACCCCAGTGAGAATCACCCGCGGTTTCGCACCGACGGCCAGGAGAAAACGCGGCTGCTGTGAACTGGCACGCCCTGCGGCAATCAGCCGGAATCTCTCCAGGCAGGCCCGCATTCATGGTCGGATCGCCCCGTCGGCGGCCCGCCGGAAGACAAGCCCACCCCGCAAACCGTGCTGGACGGGCTCGCCGTCACCGACGGCGCCGTGGCCATCGGCACCGCCGTCAACGTCACCGTTGCGGTCATCGTCCATGTCCTCGCAGAACAGCCCGACGATGACACGGAGGACTTCGACCACGTCGTCGAGGCCAGTCTCCACCTGGCTTCGGGACGCCTCGTCGTGATGGGCTGCACCGATTACCTCCCCGACGCAGCACGCTTCGACATGCCCGCCGACTGGATTCGCGTACGAGCTTCTCGGCGGAACCTCGCTGCTGCCGTCGATGCGGACGTCGACTCGTCCGAGTCACCCGAGACCGCCGAGCAGCTTCGGCTGCAAGCCTGGCCAGCTCTATTCTCCGCGCCGCACATCATCAAGCGGTGGGTACGGCCCGAGACGTAGTCGCCCCTTCGCGTGTCGGCTCTTCGTGTCCACCGTGTCGTCGCACACCAAGGAACATCCTGAGCATCCGACCTCCTACAGCCAGCCAGCACGTCCGCCAGCGCCGACGAAACGGCGAGAGCGGCCCGCGTGGCCCGGCACTGAAGGTGTGGGAGCTTGTCTCCGTGCCCCCAATCGCTCGGTCACAGCCGGAGGGTGTTCGCCACCCCAACCTCGACCCTCAGAATCGAACACGTAGTCTCGCAGACCGTGAGATCGCCAAGTCGAGTGTGGAGCGCAGCCGCCTGGATCCAATGGGCAAGGGGCGCTGCGGCACCATGGCACGAGGCAGCCCTCGTGGAAGCCGTTGACCTGATGCGTGAAGGCCTGTTCGAGGCCGGCGAGGCGCGAGCACGTGCTGTCATCGCCGCTCGCGAAGGCATTCGGGGCCGGGACCGCCGCCCCTTCACCGTCTGGTCGGGGAGGTACTACGCCATCGCCGCGGCCATCGCACACGGGCGAGGGCCCACCGTACTGGCTGAGCTGGATACCTTGATCGGGGAACTGGGCCAGCTGTCCGGCGCTGAGCGAGAGTTCCTGCTGAACGCGCGCGTGAATCGAGCGTGGCTGCTCATCGACGACGGACGGCCGATTGAGGCGGAAGCCGAGGCAAGGTCGATCCTGCGGGCGCTGACACGGATTGAGCACCTGTGCGACGTGCGACACCTCGAACTACGCGCCCTGCACCTGCTGGGGGACGCCTTGTGCGTCCACGATCAGCACGACGAGGCGGAGAGGATCGCCCGCTGGCATCTACCGCGAGCCGACGGACAGATGGCGAGCGCCCTGAACCGCCTGCTGATACGCAGCCTGTCCGGACAAGGACGTCATGAAGAGGCTCTGGCCGAGTCCCGCAAACCCTTCCACGAGCCGCTTCCTTGGGCAGCCGGCGAGCTCGAACTCGTCACGGCCGCCGCCCTCCACGGCCTGGGCCGGCACGAGGAGGCGAAGGAAGAACTCCTACGAGCACTGGCCGCATGCGAGCGCCACCTCCACCCAGAACACCTGCGCATAGGTGAGATCCACGCACTCCGGGCCCTGATCGCAGCGGCCTGACCAGCCATCCGCTGTCGTTTCGCGTCGTGCTCCGGGTGGATCAGTACCGCGCGCAGCTCGCGGGGCAGGGAGTCGGCCCGGGCAGGTAGGTCCGGGTCGGTGACCATCAACTGTGCCTTGACTGCCCTTGTCACACCACAGGCACACGGCTCGCCGGCCACTGCCGTCGATAGGGTCCATGCATTCCAGCCGGCCTCCGACCGCTCCGCCCGCCGGTTTCCATGGCCGTCTCCCGATCGTGCGGCAGACCCCAGCCGGTCCGTGGACCGATGTCCTGGTTCCAAGGTCGCTGCGGAGATGGGTCCATCGGCCGATGCCCGCTCCGACCAGCGCGGTGATCATGAGGGGAATCCGTTCGAGCCAAGGAGGAGAGGAGCCATGCGGGTGGAGCAGGTGAACTGGGTCGAGGTACCTGCCGGGTTGCTGCGGCGGGGTACGCCGGTCGACGAGGTGGTGGCAGTGGCCCGCCGCTATGCAGGTACCGGGGTGCCGGTGGAGTGGTACATGAAGGAAGCCCCACGTGCGGAGATCCACGTCCCGGCGTTCCGGATCGCCCGCACCCCGGTCACGGTCGGCCAATGGAGCCTCTACGCGGCGGCCGCCGGCCGTCCGGCCCCACAGGCGCCGGCGGACCACCCGGTCATCGGGGTCGCCTGGGAGGCGGCGACCGCCTACTGCCGGTGGCTCGGGGAACGACTCGACCTCGGTGTGCGGCTGCCCACGGAGGACGAGTGGGAACGCGCCGCTCGGGGCGACGACGGCCGGGAGTTTCCGTGGGGTGAGGAGTACCGCACCGGCCTGGCCAATCTGGTGGATCTCGGTATCGGCACCACGACGCCAGTCGGTTCGTTCACCAAGGGCGCCAGCCCTTTCGGAGTGGTGGACTTGGCGGGTAACGCCGACGAGTGGACCTCCACCCTCTATGCTCCCTACCCGGGCGCGCCCACCGAGGTGCCGAACACCGAGGACTGGGCCTTCGACCGGCACGTCACCCGAGGCGGCGCGTTCCGCCACGACCGGGACCTGGCCCGGTGCGCCCGCCGGCACGGCGCCTACGAACCGGACCTTGAAGCGATCGGCGTAGGCTTCCGTCTGGCGGCACCGGCCGCTTAGAACCGGGCACCGTGCCGGTACCGCATGACGGGCGGCGTGCCCTCAAGGCTGTGAACATATGGCTGTTACCGACCGAAGTCCGTGGTGGGTGCCGTATCGGGTCGGAATATCGTTTCCATCCCTGTCGCGGACGGACCAGTCGACCTTGTGTCAAGGCTGCTGGGGATCCTGGAGCACAGTGGCGGCGGGTGCGAGCGGACCGGCAGGCACTGGCACACCGGCCGTCCGCGCGGTCGGGTTCCCGAAGCGCCTGGTGTACTCCTCGTTCGACAGGACCAGCAGCTCAGCGTCGTCGTCCGGGGCGGGACCTGCGGCAGGCTGGGGCGCGGATACCGGGACACCGGTCGGCGCGATGTGCGGCCCGGCCGCAGTCCTCGTCTCAGTGGCCTGTGTAATGGTGACGGGCAGGGACAGCATGAGGGCTGCGACGGCCGCAGCCGTAGCCCACTTCTTGATCGTCATGGGCCCGTTGTATCTGCTGCAACACCGTCAGTGGCAGGCCTGCGAAGAAGGCTTCACCCGTCTGGGCAGACCAGTTCACCGGCGAAGCGACACTGCACACCCCACAGACAGCCCCGGGCACCCCTTTCCGTGTGCGGAGGCCTTCGTGAGAGCACGTGCCCTGGTCGAGGGACTCGTCGACTACGGGCCTGTCGGCGCCTACGGCCGGGCCGACGGATTCGCCGGCGCCGAGGCTCAGCTCGGGGCCCGGGGCCCGCGCGGGCAAGGACGGGGTCACCCCCAACGCGCAGGCGCTTGCCGGAGCGAAGGGCTCGGTCGCCGGAGGAGCGGAGGTCGGCGGGATCGGCTTCGGCTCGACGGCGGAGGGCTGGTACGGTCCGGGTGCCGAGGCGGAACTGACCTTCGGCAAGGAGGACGGCGGCAACGGCACATACCACTTCGGCGGCGAGGTCGGCCTCTCCTCCGGCAAAGGCGGCTCCGGGGTGTTTGAGTTCACCGTCGATCCCGACAAGTTTGTGGATGCCGTCGGCGACGCGGTCGGCGCCTTCGCCGGCTCCGTCAAGGGCACTGTCGGCGGCTGGTTCGACTGATGCACGACCCCCTGGAAGGAAGGCCCGAGGTGCCCACGACACTGCCGGTCCCGATCGAGTTCGGCCTCCCGGAGCGCCGGCACCCCGCGCCCCTGGACGAGGTGGCCGCCGCCGACGTGCCTGGCGGACCGGCACAGGCATGCGGTGATCCGGTTGGTCCTGACCGCCACCGCGAACCAGCACGACCATGTCCTGGGCGATTTTGCAGGACTTCCTCCGCACGGTCCGCCCGCACACCGCCCGGACACCACCGGGACGGCGTCCTGGTGCGTCACGCCGACACGGAAGGCAGGCTGCCCCGATGGGCCTCTTCGACAGACTGACCGGCACCCGGTACCCCGACAGCGGTGTCGCACCGCGTTCCGCGCAAGAGGTTCGGGAGGCGCTGCTCTCGCTCAACGGGCCGGACGTGCCGTACCTGGTGCGCGCCGCCACCCCCGCGGAGCGCGCCGACCTGGTGGCCGAGTGGCGGATTCTGGAGCCGGCTTGGCGCACCTTCTTCGCCAGGACCCAGCTGGACCGGACGCTCAAGACCCGGATGCGCCTGGTACCCGGGAGCCACGAGGTGCGCACCGTCGACGAACAGTGGGAGATCACCTGGGTCGGGGGCACCCCCAGGCTGGCTGCCTCGCGCGAATACTCCCGCGGACAGGTGACCGCGGTCTCGCGCCAATGGGAGATCCGGCGGGGAGCCGACGGCAAACTGGAGAAGACGGAGACGTTCCGCTTCGATCCCGCGGACATGAAGGATCCACTGCGGGATGCCGTCCTCGGTGCCGGATGGACCTGGCGCGGCATCGCCTTCGGCAAGCTCTGACGGCGGGCTCCGACCGCGACCTCGCCAGTTCTTGAGGTGTGCGATGCCGCGCTCGACCCAGATCCGAAGTGAGGAGTGCGCCTTGCGCTGGCGCTCACAGATCTCCTCGTACCAGTCCGGTTCGGCGGGTCCTTCTTGAACTGCGGTGCGGTGGTGTCACGACGCGGCCGCCGGGCTGGGCGCCCAGGCCCTGGTGGCCAGGGTCGGCGAGGATCTCCACGGTCACCGGGCTGCCAGTCAGGTGTTTGACCAGGCCTAACTGCCGGGCGTGGGTAGTGTCGGCACAGCTTGCCGGCTGGGGTTCGTAAAAGGTTCCGCCGCGGAGCATCGCGAAGAGGACAACGGCCCGGAGTTGGGCGAGCGAAGGCTGTTCGCCGCGGATCGATCACTGGTTGTCCTGGAGGAGGTCGTTGGCGCGCCCGAGGAGGAAGCGGCAGGTGCGGGCGAGCTCCTGGAGTTGTACGTAGGCGGCTTCGGCTTCGTCGGGCAGCCCCCGCTCGAACGCCCCACGGACGAAGGCGGTGGTGTCCGCCATCAGCCGGTCCTCCCTGCTCGCGGGAGACCGGCTGGAGGGTGCGGTGAGGGGAGGCAGGAGAAGGGCGAAGTGGCCGCTGAGCCAGCTCATCCACAGATCCCGCAGGTCGGCGGACGGTAAGACCTCGCGCGGTTCGAGGATGATCGAGACGCTCTCGCTGATCACCACGGTGTCGAGCGGCAGTCCAAGCTCGGCGTTGGCTTCGCTCACCACCTGAAACGGATGGGCCTCCACGAGTACGGTCACGTTCCCTCCCTTGTTCCCGGGCCTGGGGCGGCCCTGCTGATCTCCAGTCAGAACCCTTGCTTCGGACCGTAGAGGCAGGTGCGGGATACAACGAGGACACACCCGAGGACGTCTCGAGGGAGTACCGTCGTGGGTCACTGCTTCCGCCCGGGCGGGCGCGCTGTTCCGTCCGCCGAGCCGTTATGGGAGTCGCGATGTCCCAGAGCCCGGGCAATCCCGCTTTCCGTGCCGCGCGTCTGGAGCGGGGCCGGCACAGCCAGAGCGACGTCGCCACCGCGTACATCGCTCACGCATCGCTGCTCGGCGAGGACGCCGGCGTCAATGTCCGGCAGGTGCGCTGGTGGGAGTCCTCGAAGCCTGGTTGACTCAACCGGCAGGCCCGGAGGATTTGCACTCCATGTTCGCCCTGTCCCTCGAAGAACTCGGCTTCACCCCGCCGCAGAGCGGCAGCGACGACACCGCGACCAGGCCGTCGAAGGGCGGAGTGCACTGACGACTGGTCTTACGGGGGGTGCTTGGCGCGGCGCCCGCACTCACGCTCGGCGGCGGCCCGGACCGGCTGGCGGCCGTCGTCGCCGGCGCTCGCCGCTTCGGCGACCACGTCCTCGTCGGTCATCTACGCACGGCTCTCGACGACATCCCGCGCCGACAGCCGCACCGGGCCCCACCGGGCCCCGCCACGTGCTTCCCGCCGCGATTTTCCATCGCCCTCAGTAGTCGCATCGACTGCTCCTGGTCCACCTTGGCCCGCACCGAGGACGGCAGCCCCGGCGCGGGAGCGTCCGGTGAATCCGGCCGCCCAGGCGGGTGAGTCGTCCGCCGAAGGCCTTTCGGGGCGGGGTCGGGCCCGCCAAACCCGCCGTACGGTTGATCATGATGGCCGTTCCGACCTCGCCATCGTCGCCACCATCCGCTCCAGACGGGCCAGCCGGGTCTTCTCGGTGCGGGCGGTGACCAGGCTGAGATACAGGGCGAACCGGTCGGACTTGCCGAGCGTCTCGTAGAACGCCCGCGCCGTCGGGTCCGCGTCGAGCGCCTCGACGAGATCCGGCGGTGCGGTGGCGTTCTTCTGCGAGGCGTATGCCGTCGCCCAGCGGCCGTCCGCCCGCGCCGCGTCGACCTCGGCGAGGCCGCGGGGGCGCATCCGTCCCTCGGCGATCAGGGTCTCGGCCTTGTCGACGTTCACCTGCGACCAGGGTGAGCGGGGGCGGCGGGGTGTCGTGCGCTGCAGGAAGTACGTGTCGTCGAAGCCGCGCCGCAGACCGTCGATCCAGCCGAAGCAGAGCACCGTGTCGACCATCTCTTCCCAGGTGATCGATGGGATGCCGGTATGTTTCTTGGCGATCTTCACCCAGAGCGCGGTCCGCTCCCCGTGATGCTCGTCGAGCCATGCCTCCAGCTCGGCCGGGCTCGCGGGGACAAGAATCTCGACGCCGTCCTCGTTTTTCTGCATGAACCGCAGGCTAGAGGCCAGATAGGACAGATTCTGACCTACTTCAGACCCGCAGCCCCCGACGCCGCCGAACTCCACGGCCTCCGCAGGTGGGGGGATCTGGCCTCCCGGCGGAACCGGCTCATGTCCGCAGAGGTTCCCCGTCCATAAGCGACGAGAGCGCCCAACCGCACCGAGATCATCACCGCGTCGGAAATCTCCCCTGAACGTCAGCGCCTCACGGCCGATGCCCAGCGCATCGAGCAGGATGTCGATGGCTGCTTCGTCGTCGTCCGTTTCGTTGATGACGGACACGATGGTGTCCGTCATCGGGCTGTGCTCCATGCGGTGCAGCGCAAAGTGCACGCCACGGATCGTGTACCCGAGCCCACCTGGGCCCCACCGCAGGATCGACGTCCCCACCAACCGTGTGCGCCCCGTACCCGGGACGTCGCCCCGAACTGCACCGGCACGGCGAGGCCGTCGGGCGCCGGCTCGAATGGGAACGGCGGGGCTGGCTCACGTCGCCCGGTCGATCACCTCGGCGAGCAGTGCGGGCGTCGGGTACTCGAAGACGGCCGCCAGGGGGACGTCGACGCCGAGCCGGGTGCGCATGCGGGCGGTCATGCGGCTGGCCTGGAACGACTGGCCGCCCAGTTCGAAGAAGTCGCTGTCCCGGCCGATGCCTTGCGCCTCCAGGATCTCGGTCCAGATGGCGACGAGGGCGGCCTCCGTCTCCGTGAGCGCGTCAGCGGCGTCGGCCGGTGCGGCGGCTGTGGCGGCTGTGGCGGCTGTGGCGGCTGTGGCGGGTACGGTGGCAGCCGTCGACAGGGCGCGGCGGTCCACCTTGCCGTTCGGGTTGAGCGGGAGCGCGTCCGTGACGGCGAACCGGTCGGGCACCATGTACGCGGGGAGCCGCTCGCGCAGGCGCGCACGTACGGCGGTGATGATTTCGCGCACGTCGGCGGCGGGTGCCCCCGTCCCGGGATCCAGCACCAGGTGGGCCACCAGGGCGGAATCGTCACTGCGGGCGCCTTCGAGGACGACGGCGGCGTCCCGCAGCAGCGGATCCTGCCGCAGCGCCTCCTCGATCTCCAGCGGCTCCACCCTGAATCCGCGCTTCTTGATCTGCTGGTCCGCCCGGCCCAGGAACTCGATCGTTCCGTCGGGGCGACGCAGCGCCAGGTCCCCGGTGTCGTAGAGCCGGCCGCCATGCCCCGTCGGGTCCGGGACGAACCGCTCCGCCGTGAGCTGCGGGTCGCCGAGGTATCCGCGCGCCAGGCCGAGGCCCGCCGCGTACAGGGTGCCGGGCGTGCCGGCCGGCACCGGTTCGAGGTCCTCGTCGAGGATGACCGTCCAGGTGCCGTCGATGGGCTTCCCGACCGGGATCCGGGGGCTCCGGGTGTCCGCGAGCGTGACGGTGTGACAGGTGGTGAAGGTGGTGTTCTCGGTGGGGCCGTAGCCGTTGACGAGCCGGCAGTGGGGCACCGCCTCCAGGAAGCGCCGGGCCTGGCCCGGCGACATGATGTCGCCGCCGGAGAGCAGTTGCCGCAGGCCGGCCAGGTCGTCCGGGCAGTCGTCCACCATGACGTTGAACAGCCCGGCCGTCAGCCAGGCGCAGGTCACCCCTTCCTTGCGGAGCAGGGCGCCCACGTCCGAGGCGGAGAGCGGTCCGGGCGGGCCCACCACCAGGCGGGCGCCGTTGGCCAGGGCGCCCCAGATCTCGAACGTGGAGGCGTCGAAGGAGGGCGAGGACACGGCCGCCAGGACCTCGTCCGCGCCCAGGTCGACGTATCCGGGGCGGTCCACGAGGCGGACGAGGCCTGCGTGCGGGACGGCCACGGCCTTGGGCGTACCGGTGGAGCCCGAGGTGAACATGACGTACGCCAGATCGTCCGGGTGTACGCGGAGCACCGGGCCCGGCATTCCGTCGCCCGGCCCGTCCGGGGCGGGCGGCTCGTCGATGTCGAGCACGGGCGCGGCGCACCCGGGGATCCGCGCCGCCAGCGCGCCGCGGGAGACGAGGAGCCGGACAGCGGCCGCGTCGAGCATGAGGCTCAACCGCGCCGCCGGGTAGTCCGGGTCGAGGGGCACGTAACAGCATCCGGCCTTCAGCACGCCGAGCACCGCGATCACGAACTCGGCCGAGCGTTCCAGCAGGACGCCGACGGCCGCGTTGTGGCCGGCGCCCGCCGCGATCAGCCGGTCGGCGAGCCGGTCGGCGAGCGCGTTGACCTCGCCGTAGGTCAGATCGCCGTCCGGGGTGGTCAGGGCCACCCGGTCCGGGGTCAGGAGGGCGTGCCGGGTGAACAGTTCGTGCACGCGGGCCTCGACGCAGAGCGACTGGCCGTCCGGCCGGGCGGAACCGTGGTGCATCTGAAGGGGTCCTTTCTGATGTGCCGAGGGTTCAGGGACGGGGCCGGGGGACGTCGGTGATGACGTCCTCCAGGAGGAAGTCGAGCGTCGTGCCGTTCAGCCAGGCTTGGGCGGTGGCCTCGTACCGGGGGCCGTCTATGGGTTCGTCCAGCTGGTGCCAGAGCCCCGACAGCCGGTGGCGCGACGCGGCGCAGGACAGGTCGGCGAGCGGGAGGTAACGCGGGTCCCCGCCGGCCGCGAGTGAGGCGGCGCGCGCCAGGACCAGGGACATGCTGAGCAGTTCGCCGCCGATGCGCCCCACGACGGCGACGGTCCGCTGGCGCCGGAACAGTGCCTCGGGCGTGGTCCCGTAGGTCAGCTCCGTGCAGGTCCGCGCGAACCGCTTCGCGTGCCCGAGGAGGAAGAGCCAGTGCTCACGGCAGGCCGGGGACGCGCCGAAGCCGTCGTCGTCGCCGCCGGCGCCTGCGCCTGCGCCCGTGTGGGGATCGCCCCCGGCCGGGGGCAGGGTCTCCGCCGTGAAGTGGCAGGACGTCAGAGCCGCTTCCGCCGCCCACCGGTCCACCATGAAGTCGACGCCTCCCGCGACGCGCAGGGCGCGCGCGTCGCGGAAGAACCGCTCCACCGGAAGCGGCTGCGCGCCCCGCCCGGCCTTGCTGGCGGCCGTTTCGTACCCCTCGGCGCCCAGGAGCGACACGGTCCGGTCGACCGTGCGCCAGCAGGCCATCGACACCAGGTTCTTGGCCGCGGTGAGCTCGGGCTGGTTGTCACCCGTGAGGTGGCTGTTCAGCGCCCAGGTCAGGACGGTGTCCGCGGTGAAGACCTCCGCGGCCGTCTCCGCCACGTGCCGCTGGATCTCGTCGTACTCTCCGAGGCCCTTGCCATCGACGTTGCGCCGGCCGACGAACTCCCTGGACCACTGCAGGCAGAGCTTGGTGATCGCCAGGGAGGAGGGTGCGATCACCAGGATCCTGCCCAGTGCCGCGAGCTGCCCGAAATCAGCGGGGTGGAACGCCTCCTCTTCCTGCTCCTCCACCCTGCCGCCGGGACCGGCACCGTCCCCGGGTGCGCGTTCGCCGGACGGCGAGGTCCGGTCGCCCGGCCGCATCCGCCAGCCGTCCTCGGACTCGTCCATCAAGTGGAAGGCGGGGACCTTCACCCGGTCCAGGTGCAGTGCTCCGATCTCGGCACCCCGCAGTCCCATGAACTCGTGGCGTGCCGCGACGCGGAAGCCCGGAGCGGTGGAGTCGACGAAGAACAGCCGGACCTCGTCCTTGCCGTCCGGTCCCCGCAGGGTGGCCGACACGTCCATGAGGTCGGCGACGGGTCCGTTGCCGATGAAGACCTTCTCGCCGGTGATCTCGTAGAACGCCCCGCCGTCGACCGGTACCGCCCTGGTCGCCCGGCGGTGGTTGGCGGTGCCGATGGTCTCGGCGTCGGCGCCCGCGGAGACGATCCCCCGCGCCGACCGCTCCGCGATCATGTCCTTGAGCGGCCCTTCGGGCAGCAGCGGCAGGTACGAACCCGAGCCGAAGCCATTGGTGATCGCCAGACTGAACGCCACCGGCGTGCACCAGCTCGCCGCCGCCTCGATGACACGGAAGGCGTGGTACGGGGAGAGGCCCAGGCCGCCCGTGTCCCGCCCGGCCAGCAGCTGGAGGAAGCCGCCCTCGCGCAGATCGTCCATCAGCCCCCCGGGCAGCTTCCCCGAGCGCTCCACGGCCTCCGGATCGACCCGTTCGCGCAGCAGGGCGGAGAGGGCCGACACGGCCGTGTCCCCTCGGAGCCGTCCCGCCCCCGAGGGCTCAGGGAACCGACGGAGCCGCTGCCAGGGGATCCGTCCCCGGTAGATCTCGTGCAGCGGGCTCGGCGGGAGCGGCGGACTCGTTGAGAGCGGCGGACTCGGCGAGAGCGGCGGTGAGGGAGGTGAAGAAGGCATCGGGGTTCTCCCGGAAGTAGAAGTGGTCGCCCGAAAACATCCGGACCTCGTGGGCGGCGGTGGTGCACGCCTGCCATGCCGCGAGTTCCCCGGGCGTCTCGTCGTCCCCGGAACCGGCGAAGACGGTGATCGGGACGTTCAGGGCCGGCCGCTCCCGATGGGTGTACCGGCCGACGATCCGCAGGTCGGCGCGGAGTCCGTCGAGCAGCATGTCCCGCAGCTCCGCGTCCTGATGGATCTCGGGCGGGACGGGCCCGTAGACCTTCTCCACGGCGGCGACGAGTTCCTCGCCCTCCAGGTCGCTCAGGGAGGGGAAGGGCCGCAGCACATGGGGCGCGGCGCTGCCGGAGAGCAGCAGCGCCCGCGGCCCCGGCAGCCCCCGTTCGCGCAGGGCGTGGGCGGTCTCGAAGGCGACCAGCGCCCCCAGACTGTGCCCGAACAGGACGTACGGGCCCGCGAAGTCGAGCCCGGCCACCACGGCCTCCACCAGGTCCGCCATGTCCGTGAACGGGGGTTCGGCGAGCCTGCTGCCGCGTCCGGGGAGCTGGACGCCCCACACTTCGGTGCCGGGCAGCCGGTCCGACCAGCGCATGTACTCGCCGGGCGAACCGCCGCTGTGCGGGAAGCAGTACATCCTCAGGGCGGCGGACTCGTCGCGGGCCCGGCACAGGGCCCAACGCGGTCGGGGTGCGGTCACGATGCCTTCTCCAGCTGCTGGTTCACGAGCGCGGCGAGTGCGGAAACGGTCGGTGCCTGGAACACCATGCGTACGGTGATCTGCGCGCCCGTGGAGGCGCGGACGAGGGCGCAGTACTGGCTGGCGACGAGCGAATCACCGCCGTACTCGAAGAAGTTGTCGTGCCGCCCGACCCGGTCCAGGCCGAGGACCTGCGCGAACGCCGTGGTGAGGCTCTCCTCCGTGACATCGGCGGGCGCCTCGTACTGCTCGCCCAGCTCCGGGCGGGCGAATCCGGGCGGGCCGACGGCCGCGGTCCCGGCGTCATCGGCGGTCCCGGCGGCGTCCGCAGTCCCGGTACCGGCCGGGATCCCCGTACCGGCCGGGACCCCCAGGTCGGCCGCGGCTGTCGGCTCGGCCACGAGCGGACCCGCGTACGCGGCCTCCCACGCGTACGGGTTGACGGCGAGACGGAAGCGCTGTCTCTCGAAGGGGTACGTCGGCAGGGGGACTCTGCGGCGGCGTTCGCCGGAGTGGACCGCGTCCCAGTCGATGACGGCGCCGGCCTGCCAGATCCGGCCCAGGGCGGTGAGCATGGAGGTTCCGCTGTCCGTGGCGTCGATCGCGTGCGGCAGGCTCGGCGCGATGGGACGCCCTGTGGCGCAGGCCGGGTGACGTCGGGCGAGCGTACCGAGCGTACGGCCGGGCCCGACCTCCAGCAGGATGTCCTCGCCGAGGGAGAACAGCGTCCGCAGGGCTTCGTCGAACCGGACGGTGTGGCGCAGGTGCTGCGCCCAGTAGGAGGGGGAGCACGCCTCCTCCGCGGTGACGAGGCGTCCCGTACGGTCCGAGATCCAGGGGACCGTGGGAGGCCTCAGGGTCACCGAGGCCACGTACTTCTCGAAGGCGGGGAGCGCCGGATCCACCAGGGCGGAGTGCGCGGCGGCGCTGATGTGCAGGAGCCGTGCGTCGATGCCCTCTCCCGTCAGGCGCCGGCGCACCTCCTCCACCCCGGCGGCCGTTCCCGTCACCACGCACTGCTGCGGTCCGTTGACCGCCGCGATCGACACCCCGTCGGCCAGCCGCGGTGCCAGGTCCGCCTCGGACAGGGGAACGGCGAGCATCGAGCCGCTGGGCAGCGCGTCGAGGATCCGGCTGCGTTCCAGGACCAGCCGCACCGCGTCCGGCAGATCGAACACCCCGGCCACCGTGGCCGCGGCGTACGCGCCCAGGCTGTGACCCAGCACGACGCGCGGGGTCACGCCCCACGCCTGCCACTGCTGGGCCAGCGCGTACTGGACGGAGAACAGCACGGCCTGGCTGAGCTGCATTCCCGTGAGCCGCTCGGCGGCCGCGGCCTCCTGCCCCTCGGGCGGGTACAGCACCGAGCGGATGTCCTCGCCGAGGGTGTGCCCGGCCAGGGCGGCGCACTGGTCCAACGCACGCCGGAACACCGGCTCGTTGAGGTAGAGCTCCCGGGCCATGCCGACGTGCTGGCCGCCCTGCCCGGGGAAGAGGAAGGCCACCCGGGCCGGCTGGTCCTGGACCTGACCGGTGGGGAAGCTCCCAGGATCGGCCGAGAGCAGGGCCTGCCGGGCGGCCCCGCGGTCCGAGGCCACCACGAAGCCGCGGTGCGGGAACTGGGCGCGCCCGGTCTGCAGGGTCCAGGCGGTGTCGTCGAGGGGCGCGTCACCCTCCAGCGCCTCGCCCAGGCGGCCGGCCGACGCCTTGAGCGCCGTCGCGCTGCGGGCCGAGAGCGGCAGCAGCTGGTACGGACGTCCGGGGTGGTGCGCCGGCGGTCGGGGAGCCTCCTCCAGGACGACGTGGGCGTTGGTCCCGCCCAGACCCAGGGAGTTCACGCCCGCCCGCCGCGGGTGCGGTCCCCGCGGCCAGGGCCGGGCGGTGGCGCTGATCTCGAACGGGGTCCGCTCCAGCTGCAGTTCGGGATTGGGCTCCGTGAAGTGGACGGTTCCCGGGAGGAGTTCCCGGCGCAGTGCGAGGACGGTCTTGATGAGGCCGATGACCCCCGAAGCGGCGTCGGTGTGACCGATGTTGCTCTTCACCGACCCGAGGACGACGCTCCCCGCCGGGAGTCCGGAGCCGAAGGCCTTGGCCAGTGCCCTGACTTCGATGGGGTCGCCCACCGGTGTTCCCGTGCCGTGCGCCTCGACGTAGCCGATGCTCTCCGGCTCGACCCCGGCGACGAGCAGCGCCGCCTCGACCGCGGCGGCCTGGCCGTCGATGCTGGGCGTGGTGAATCCGGCCTTCCGTGAACCGTCGTTGTTCACGGCCGAGCCGCGGATGAGGGCGTGGATCTCGTCCCCGTCGCGCAGGGCGTCCTCCAGCCGCTTGAGGAGGACGATCCCGGCCCCGTCGCTGGAGACCGTGCCGGAAGAGGCGGCGTCAAAGGACCGGCAGTGGCCGTCCCGGGCCAGCAGTCCGTCACCGAGGTCCTCGTCCACCGGGTGCGGCACCCGCAGGGTGACACCGCCCGCGAGAGCGAGGTCGCACTCCCCCGCAAGCAGCCCCTGCCCGGCGATGTGAACGGCCACGAGCGAGGTCGAGCAGGCGGTCTGCACGGTCAGGGCCGGGCCCGTGAGCCCGAGCTTGTACGCGACCCTGCTGGTGAGGAAGTCCGCCCCGCTGCCCAGGCGCAGCTGCCACTCGCCGACCCCTGGGAACATGGAGCGGTTCGCCAGCAGGGCGGAGAAGTGCCCGGTGTCGCCGGACCCCCCGTAGACGCCGACCACCCCCGGGTAGCGTGCGGGGTCGTACCCTCCGTGCTCCATGGCTTCCCAGGCGCACTCCAGGAACACCCGGTGCTGCGGGTCTATGAGCAGTGCCTCGCGGGGCGAGTAGCCGAAGAAGGAGGCGTCGAACTCGTCCCCGCCGGCCACCACCCCGTACGCCGAGGCGTTGCCGGTGTCCGGATCGACGTTGGTCCGGGTGACCGACTCCTCGCCCCTGGACACGCCCCGCCAGAACCCGGCGAGGTCCGCCGATCCGGGAAAGCGACCCGCCATGCCGATGACGGCGAGCAGTCCGCAGATGTCACCGGCGTCCGTCTCCGCGTCGTCCACCGGCGACCGGTCCGGGTCCTGCGGGCTCTGCATGCCCTTCGGGCTCTGCGGGTTCTGCATGTCCTTCGGGCTCTGCGGGTTCTGCATGTCCTTCGGTCTCTGCGGGCCGGGGTCCGCTGCTGTGGCCGTCATGCGATGCTCTCCGTCTCCGCCGCGTCGGCGTCGGTGTCGTCCTCGGAGGCCCCGGGCTCGTCACGCAGCCCGCGGACCGGGGAGAAGAGGGCGGGTACGACGGACAGGGCGCACACGGCGGCCGCCGCCCACAGCACACCGCGCAGACCCAGGGGGGTGATGAGCAGACCGCCCAGCGCGGCGCCCAGGGGAACCGATCCCCACGAGACGAAGCGCAGGGTCGCGTACATCCGGCTCAACAGGTGTGCCGGAGTGGCCTTCTGGCAGATCGTCACCTGCAGCACGTTGAAGACGACCACGCCGAGGTAGACGACGAACAGTCCGGCGGTGAAGCCGATCGCGCCCGTGGCCAGCGGAAGCATCGCGGCGCCGGCGCTGAACACCACGATGCTCAGCACCACGGTGCGGCCGGAGCCGATGCGTTCGGCGACCGGGCCGCAGATCACGGCTCCGAGCAGGCCGCCCGCACTGCCGATGCCGAGAGCGAGCCCGATGACGCCCGAGCTGAGGTCGAGGGTCTGCGCGGCGTAGGGGACCTGGAGGGCGAGTACGGCGGCGAAGGCGAGGTCAGCGGCCAGGGCGCACAGCGCCAGGGGGCGGACCAGCGGGTGGGTGAACACGAAGCGGAGGCCCGCGGCCACCTCCTTGCGCAGTCCCATCTGCTCGATGGGCTCCGGAGGAGCGCTGTTCCCGCGGATCCTCCAGACCATGACGGCGGAGGCCACATAGGTGAGCGAGTCGACCGCGATGGCCACCGGGGCGGCGAAGATCTGTACGAGGAAGCCGCCGACACCGGGACCGGCGAGCTGGGCCACCGAACGGGAGCCCTCCAGCTTGGCGTTGCCGTCGGCGAGCTCCTCCTCCTGGACGAGTGCGGGAAGGTAGGACTGCTGGGCCACGTCGAAGAAGAGCGTGCCGAGTCCGATGATGAAGGCGACCACGAACAGCAGTCCGAGGGTCAGTACGTCGAATGCGTAGGCGACCGGAACGGCGGCCATGGCGACGGCGCGGGCCAGGTCCGAGACGACCAGTACGGCCTTGCGCGGCAGCCGCTCGACCCAGGCTCCGGCCGGCAGGCCGAGCAGCAGCGACGGCAGGAACTCCACCGCGGCGAGCATGCTCACCTCGGTGGCGGAGGCGCCCAGGATCACGAGGGCGACCAGGGGGAAGGCCAGCACGCTGATGTGCGTGCCGACCAGGCTCACGGAGTGGGACAGCCAGAGGTTGCGGAAATCGGCCGCCCGCCACAGGCTCTGCTTCTGCTTCACGTCAGTTCCCCGCCATCTCGCGGAGCGTCCGGGGCCGCAGGTCGGTCCATTCCCGGCCGATGAAGGCGAGGCACGATTCCTTGGATCCGGTGACTCCCTGGTCGTACCACCCGCTGGGCAGGGCGCGGTCGGCCGGCCAGATCGAGTACTGCTCTTCGTCGTTTCGGACGACGGTGAAACGTCGTTCTGTGGTGGGGCTGGGCACGTGAAGCCCTTTCTGGTGCATCGGTGGGGACGGTCGTGGAGCGGCGCGGTGTGCTTCGGGGAGCGGTGCGCTTCGGGGCGCGGGCGTGGGCGCGGGCGTGGTGAGCCTCTTCCGCGTCGGCGAGCGGCCGCGCGGGTCGGCGGGAGGGGTGGCGAGCGGGCAGGTCTGCGCGAGGGACGGCGAGTGTTCGCAGAGCCGTTCGGTGAGCCGTTCAGAGAGCGGTGCGCCGCCGCTGGTTCAGCCGGGCGCGCCCGGCCCGTAGCCGGTTCTCCGCCTGCGGGTCCGCGGGCAGGGTGGGTCCGGAGGGCCGGTCCTCGTTACAGAGGTGTCCGGCCAGTGCCGCAATCGTCGGGTGCTCGTAGAGGGTGACCAGCGGCAGCCGCCGGCCCAGCCGCTCGTTCAGTCTGGCGTGGACCGTGGTGAGGGTGAACGAAGTCCCGCCCAGGTCGAAGAAGTTGTCGCGGACACCCACCCGGCCGATGTCCAGGACGTCCTGCCAGATGAGGGAGAGCATCCGTTCCATATCGCTTTCCGCAGGCTCCCCGGCGGGAGGATCCGGGAGGGCGGGGGCGGCCGGCCGCGGCTCTGGCAGGGCCGAACGGTCGACCTTGCCGCTCCCTGACAGCGGCAGCGCGGCCAGCGGGACGAGCACGCCGGGCACGAGGTGGGCGGGCAGCAGCGCCGTCAGGTGGGCGCGCAGATCGTCCGGTACTCCCCCGGTGCGCGTGACGACGTACCCGGCCAGCCGGGGCGTCCCGTCGGCGCCGGTCCGGGCCGCGACGGCGGCCTGGACCACCTCGGGGTGCGTGCACAGGGCCGCTTCCACCTCGCCGGGCTCGATGCGGTAGCCGCGCACCTTGAGCTGTTCGTCGATCCGGCCGAGCACCTCGACGGCACCGTCCGGGCGCCGCCGTGCACGGTCTCCGGTGCGGTGCATCCGGGCACCGGGGACGAAGGGGTCGGGCAGGAAGCGCTCCGCGGTCAGGCCGGGGCGTCCGAGGTAGCCGCGGGCCAGTCCTGCGCCACCGATGAAGAGCTCTCCGGGCACACCGGGCGGAAGCTGTTGGAGGTCTTCGTCGAGGACGTACGCCCGCACCCCGCGCAGCGGGACGCCGACCGGTACGAGCGCGCCGCCGGACCCCAGGCCCGTGTCGTGCGTCAGCGCGGTGATGGTGGTCTCGGTCAGCCCGTAGGCGTTGACGACGGGCACCGGCGTACGACGGGCCCAGGCGGCCAGCGCCACGGGATCCACGGGTTCGCTGCCGACGACCAGGAGACGCAGTGTTCCGGGCACCCGCCCGTCACCGTCCGGCAGCGTCGCGACCCACCGCTGCCAGTAGCTGGCGGGCAGGTTGGCCACCGTGATGCCGAGGGAGTCCAGCTGGGCGGACATCCGCTCGGCGGGCGGAGGATCGGTGCACAGCACCGCGCAGGCGCCGGCCGCCCAGGTGGGGAAGAGTTCCTCGGCGGCCACGTCGAAGGCGGCGTTCGCGAACTGCAGTACCCGGTCGCCCGATCGCAGTCCGAACCGCTCGTCGACGGCCCGGGCGTGGTTGGCCAGGGCACTGTGCGGCACACCCACGCCCTTGGGCTCACCCGTCGATCCGGAGGTGAAGATGACGTACGCGAGATCCTCGGGGTGGACCCGGTGCGGCTCGCCTTGCCCGCGCGGCCCGCCCTGCCCACGCGGCTCGCCCTGACCGGCAGGCTCACCCGGCTCGTCCCGCTCTGCGGGCGCTGCGTGTGCGGTTCCGGAGAGCCCCTCGACCGGAACGGTCCGTACGCCGAGGGACTCCAGGCGGGGCGCCGACTCCGCGCTCGTGACGACATGGGCCGCGCCGGCCGAGCGGAGGATCCTGGCGAGGTGCGCGGCCGGGTGCGCGAGGTCCAGCGGGAGGTAGGCCGCGCCGCACTTGAGGATGCCGAGCATCGCCGTGGGGAGCTCGGTGCCGCGGGGCAGCAGGATGCCGACCACGTCACCCGGTGCCACGTCCGCCGCTGTCAGGCGGCGGGCCAGGGCCCCGGCCCGCGCGTCGAGTTCGGCGTAGCTGACCTCGCGGCCGTCGAGGCTGAGCGCGGGATCGGCCGGCCTGGCCCGGGCCTGGCGCTCCACCCACTCGTGGACCAGCGGTCCCGGTATCGCCCGGTGTTCGTCTCCGGCGGGGTTCCAGACCTCCGTGGCCTGGCGCGTCTCGTCGTCGGTGAGCAGGGGCAGCCGGTGCATGGGCAGAGCAGGGTCGGCGACCACGGCCGCGAGCATCGCGCGGAACCGCTCGGCGAGCCGGGTGACGGTCTGCGGCTCGAACAGGTCCGTGTCGTAGGTGACGCAGAAGTCGAAGTCGCCGCTGCCGTCGGGAGCCTGCAGGATCATGACGTCGAGGTCGAACTTCGCGGCGTCCGGGAGGATCGGCAGCAGCCTGGCCCCGAGGCCGGCGAACCGGGGCCGGGCCAGGGGCGAGGATTCGAACGTGAGGACGGTCTGTACCAGGGGGGTCGTACCGGGATCCCGGTCGATGCGCAGGTTCTCCACCAGGGCGTCGAAGGGGACGTCCGCATGGGCCATGGCTCCGAAGGTGGAGGTCCGCACCCGTCTGAGGAGTTCGGTGAAGGGAGGGTCGCCGTCGAGGCTGATGCGTAACGGGACGGTGTTGACGAAGAAGCCGATCAGCGACTCCAGTTCGGCACGGTCGCGGCCCGCGACCGGCGTACCGATCAGGAGGTCGCGCGAACCGGAGAGCCGGCCGAGCAGGGCCGAGTACACCGCGGTCATCACCATGAAAGGGGTGGCCCGTTCGTGACGCGCGAGCGCTCCGGCGGCCGCGACGAGGCCACCGGACAGCCGGAGCGTGTACGTGGCTCCGCGACCTCTGCGTACCGCGGGCCGGGGCCGGTCCGTCGGCAGGGCGAGGACGGTGGGAGCACCCGCGAGCTGCTCGCGCCACCAACCCAGCGCCTCCGGTCCGTCGGCCGATGCCTGCCGCTCCAGCACGTGGTCGACGAACTGGGCGGTCAGCGCGGGAAGAACGGCTCCGGGGCCCTCGTAGTACGCGGAGAGCTCCTCGAAGAGGATGTGCAGGGACGGGCCGTCGCAGACCATGTGGTGCAGGGAGATCCCGAGGATGCTCTCCTCGTCCGTGAGCCGCACCAGCACGGCCCGCAGCAGCGGACCCGCCGCCAGGTCGAAGGGCTCCTCCACGAGGGCCCGGACCGCCTGCCAGGCCGTCTCGTCACGGGCCGTCTCGTCATGGGCCGCTTCGCCGGGGGCCGGGGACGCGCCCGCCCGCAGGTCCAGTACGTCCATCGGTACGTCGGCGGCCGGAAGGACCCGCTGGTACGGTTCGCCGCCCGCACGCCGCGGGAAGACGGTGCGGAGCACCTCGTGCCGCTCGACCACGAGGGCCAGCGCCCGTGTCAGGGCGGTTACGTCGAGGTGGCCGGTGAGCTTCACGGCCACGGGCACGTTGTAGAGGGAGCTGGCCGGATGGAGCTGGTCGAGGAGCCACAGGGCACGCTGAGCGGAGGAGAGCGGAGGCTGGTCCGGCCTGGTGGGCCGCGCGGCAGCAGGCGCCGAGTATGCGCCGACCGTCCGTATTCGCAAGGGAAGCGCCGAGGTGTCGTCGGCTGAGCGGGAAGCCATGTTCTGTATCCAAAGACAGTTCCGCCTGCTGCGCTAAACATTTAGCCTGGGCCGAATGTTGCACCTGCGCTTCGATGTCGACGATCTCGCATCCGTCAGGTTCGCCTGCTCACCCCTGCAGGAAGCCGTCATGAGTCTCTGGGTCTGGCAGAATCCGGTTAAATACGTCATTCACCAGCCAATGGTCCAGTTGTCAGCCCATCGTCTGACTTTGCTGGACTGGGGCCTGCTACAAGCACTCGTCGGACCCGGAGGCTTCATTCCGGACTTTATCACTCCGTATCCAATGGTCCCCCGCCCGGATATCCACGACGAACTCGCGGCCGTGCGCGCGATGGACCACAATGTAGTGATTCGGGACCTCACCAGCGCGGCGAACGGCCGCCGGCTCCACCCTCGCCTCGAATCCGTCCACCAGGACCCTTTGGGGCTGCTCGATGAGATCACCGAGGCCCTGCGTGTCTACTGGGACCGGGTCCTGGCCCCGCACTGGCCACGACTTCTCGCCATCCTCGAAGGGGACGTCCGCTACCGGGCCAGCAAGCTGGCGGACGAGGGCGCCCAAGGCCTGTTCCGCGACATCGACCGCGGACTGAGCTGGGGCAACGGGGCGCTCAGCCTGGACGAGCCCGGGCTGGAGGCCGACATCGCCGTCCGGGGCAGGGGCCTGACCTTCACTCCGTCGCTGTTCTGCAACCGGGCCGTGAGCCTGGTCGACCACCTGCAGCCACCCCGCCTCTTCTACCCGGCACGAGGCAGGGGCACCGCCTGGGGCGCCAACCCCGTGGCCGGACGCCGCGTGGCCGACCTGGTCGGCAAGACCCGGGCGCAACTCCTGGAAGCGCTCGGCGAACCCCTGAGCACGACGGAACTCGCCCGCCGCCTCGGCCTCAGCCAGGGCGCGGTGAGCCAGCACCTGGGCATCCTGCACCGCGCCGGACTCCTGGACCGGGCGCGGCAAGGGCATGCCATCCTCTACTCCCGCAGCGTTCTGGGGGACCGCCTCATGGCATGAAAGGGAAATTGGCGAAGATCATACGGAAGGGTTGTCCCGCCCGCCGCCATCGGATACCAATGTTCAAGTGATACGAGGAAATAAAACCGGGCTACGGGCCCGGCACGAAGAGGACATCCCGGTTCTGCAGTCCGAGCTGTACGACGACGTGAAGACCCAGGCGAGTGCCGACTCCGTACCCTGGCGTCCAATTTCCCCCGGGTCGAAGGACTCTCCGTACGCCGTCGGACAGGGGTCGGACGACATCGCGTACTTTTCGGTCGTCGATCTGGCCACCCAGGAACTAGCAGGTGAGGCACTGCTCTGGGGGATCGACACCTACAACCGGAGGGCGCACATCGGCATCTCGCTGCTCCCCGCATTCCGCTCCCGAGGGTACGGACTCGACGTTCTCGGGACACTGTGCGAATACGGCTTCGCGGTGCGGGGTCTTCACCGGCTGCAGATCGAGACTTCCGGGGACAACGCCGGGATGATCAAGGTGGCGGAAAGGGCTGGATTCGTCGTGGAGGGAAGACTCCGGCTTTCCGCGTGGGAATACGGAACCTTCGCGGACCAGGTGGTACTCGGCCTCCTCCACGGCGAATGGAAGACCTCGGGCTGAGCCCGGCCAGGCAGTCGACGACCGCCCACGCGCGAACCCGCCCCCACCCCCGAACGTCCAGGGCGGGGCGGCCTGGTCACGCGCACGGCCTTGTACGGGCTGGGTGGCCCGAGGCAGGCGCCGGTTACCAGGACAACATTGGCGGGTATAGCGGATCGTCTCGTCGGTGGTGTCGGTGCTCACGAGAAGCGATGCCCGAGATCGACCCCGGCTCCAGGTAACTCTGGAAGGCCACCTCGCGATGCCCTACAGCCAGCCACTCTGAAGGGTCGTACCCCCACGGACAGTGGCCCTTCGACCGGCGACGCGCGCCTTCCGCGCCGGTGCAACACGCCGCCGAGCTAGAGCTGGTCCCTTCGGCCAGCCGACTCCGGCGGCACCGCCCAGGCGGTCATCGGCTCCGGACGAGCGGGCCTCAGAACCTTCGGGAAGGCCGCGACAGCTGCCTCCGCCGGAGACGGGAATTCGCAGGATCGGTACCACGGGGTGGCATCAAAGTGCCTGCACCTTGGTGCCAGTCGGCAGCCCTTCCGGGGGTGCCCGCAGGCGGCCAGGATGGTGTTCACCGGGAGGGCCGCACAGCACCATCGGCACCGCCCAACCGAGAAACTCCTCGCCGGGCGCCGCCCATTGGCCACCCAGCCCACACAACACCGAAGGAACAAAGCATGTCCCAGATTCGCGCCAGCCGCAGGACCGTCCTCGCCTCTCTGGTGGCCGCAGTAGCGGGTGGTCCGATCCTGACAGGGCTCGCCACGACTCCGGCCGCCGCTGCCGGCGGCGACCTCTACAGCTCGAACTCCGACCTCTACGCAACGGCGATCGAGGGTCAGGACTTCGCGCGCCGGTTCAAGCGGCACGATGTCTTCGACAACGACAAGGCCACGACTCCTCCTCCCCGCCTGACCAGTGTGCTGGCCATCCACGGCGGTGGCATCGAGATGGGTACCTCCGAGCTCTGCCTGGCCATAGCCGGCTACCACCCCGACGGACTCGCACCCCTCGCTCAGAATGCCCTGGTACACGACTACTGGATGTTCGAAGGCGTGCGCGGTTCCAACAACGGGGACCTGCACGTCACCGCCTCGCACTGCGACGACCCGATCGCACGGTCCATGGCCGCCGGCAGTGCCAACGTGCTGAGCCTGCACGGCTGCACCGCGGCTCAGGCCGGCGCAGCCACGGGTCAGCCCAAGGCGGTCGTGGTCGGCGGCCTCAACGCCCGCTTCCGTCAGCATCTCTCCACGAAGCTGAGCGGCGCAGGCTTCCAGGTGCTGGGCGGTAACCCGGAGGACCTCAACGGCGACCTGCCCGACAACATCTGCAACCGCACCCTGACGGGTGAAGGCGGCGGCCAGCTGGAGATCACCACCGAACTCCGCCAAAGCCTCTTCGGGAACTTCTCCGGCGCGGCCAACCGCGCCACCACCACCAATACGGACTTCTGGAAGTTCACCAACGCCTGCCGTGATGCCATCAGGGCCATGGAAGCCGAACAGCTCGCCCGCAAGAGCCTCTTCATCCACTGAGCACCACGCCGCCGCCGTACCGGATCGACCGCGACACCGCCTGACCCGCCCCATACCACCCGCACACGGACTCGCGGTCACGAGCTTCCAGAAGCAGCGCGGGCTGGCGGGCTCAGACCGGTGAACAGGGATCTCCAGGACCACTTTGACGCCGTGATCACACCAGACACGGCAAGGTCGTCTCAGCTGTGGCCGGCAGTGAAAGAGCAGTCCTCAGCAGTGGTACCCATCCGGGCACTCAGGGAACAGCACTCCGAAGAACAAGAAGAAGAGAATCGGCACACTGGACACCGCGGCCATGATCACGAATCGTCCGCGCGCCTCTCGCCGGTCCCCGACCTGAGCCACCAGCAAGCCCGCTGTCGGCGCGAGCACGGCAGTGAGCAGCGCCAACAGGCCGCACACCCAGCCGATCTCCCGCCGTACGTCCGGCAACCCCAACGCATACGCGATAGCCGGGGCGAACAGAAGGAGGGGCGCAGACGCCCACCACCACGACAGTGCTCTGATGGATCCGATCCGCTCGTGCAGGCGCCAGGCCGGTCGCTCCTCTTACCTCGCGACGGCTTTCCGGAGCGATCCCAGACGACGGCATGCCCACATCGGAGGTAGCTGAGGGGAACATGTGGCCGCTTTGGGTCCTGGCTCTCGCGTGAACGGGGCTGTCCAGACCGATTCCGAATCCTGATCGGACCTCTGCCGGTTCGAACGGTCCGTGCCACCGACCAGGTTCGCATCCGAGCCGAGGTCGTTGACGTACCGGGGGCGCCGCTCCGTCGTCCACCCGCCCCTGTCCTCATCGGGCGTGAATCAACCATCCGATCAGTCTCTCTCCGAGATGCTGCTGTGCGCTGCACCGCCGCCCTCGCCCGCGGTCTCACCGACAGGTCTCGCCTGAGGTGCGTATGGCTGCCCCCTCGGGGTACACGAGGTGACACCACCCCAAGGAGGCGCCATGTCCACGTTGTTGGCCCGTATCAAGCAGTTCGCGCGCAGCCCGCAAGGGCAGCAGGTGACTGCCTCCGCCCGGCGGGCCGCTGCCGACCCCCGCAAGCGCGCACAGGCCGGACGGCTGCTGAACCGCCTGCGCGGACGCCGCTGACCCGAAAGGCCACGTACCGCTCCGCCCCGCCTATCGACGCCCGGCTGCCGACAGCCAGCAGGCGGCGAACCCGCTCGAACTCCGACAGTTCCCCGAGCAGCCGTCATCGGCCTCTTTGACTGATCGCCCTCAGCAGCCGCTCAGCATGTGGGTGGGGCCTTGGCGGTCGCCGTCCATGAACAACAGGCGACGCATGTCCCAGGCCACTGCGGCGATATCCTCGAGGTTGGTCTGGGGTTGGTCAGTCGATTCAGGCTCCTAGTGCACCACAAGCACATGGAATGATCAGACAATGGCCGAACCGCACAGCGTTGACGACGCCTCTGCCTGGTACGGAAGCGAACGTGTCGTCAAGGGGAGGCAGCGGGGACGTACCGCCCCGTGGCGATGGCGTGCCGCTCGAACGTCACGTGACGTGACGTCGTGGGACGGCCTTCTAGGCCTCGGTCGGTGCGGCCGTCCTGGCGGTCCGCTGGATCTTCGCGAAGTGGGCTGAACGGGTTTCCTCGTCGATCGGCTGCTCGCTCTCGGCGCGCAACCCGGTCCGGCCGTCGACGCCCTCGCGCAGGATGTCGGCGTGCCCGGCATGCCGGATGGTCTCTCCGAGGACATGGACCATGATGGCGAACAGGTTCGTGTCCGTATGGGGCTCCGGCCACCAGGGCACGTGGCCGGGGGCATCGAGGGCAAGCTCGTTGATCGTGGCGTCCGAGTGTTCCCACGTGCGCCGATAGAACCCGACGATCTGATCGCGCGTCTCGTTCTCGGCCGCCCATTGATCGCTTCCATCGGAGTCCTGCCACCGGCACAGCGGTTCCGGCGAAGGGCGGTGGAAGACCTCACCGAAGTACCTGGCCTCGACCGTGGCCACGTGTTTCACCAGGCCGAGGAGGTTGGTCCCGGTCGCTGTCAGAGGCCGGCGCGCATCGTATTCGGACAGGCCGTCGAGCTTCCAGAGCAGCGCCTCACGGTCCCGCCGCAGTCTCTTGTGAAGGTTGTCTTTCGCGAAGTCATCGATCATGTGACACGAGCCTGCCATGAGTTGCTCATGGATCTCAAGATCCGTTACGCGGTCCGCAGCGACTGGCGGAGCCGTGGTCAGCTATGGCCACCGCCCCGACCTGCCGCAACGTGCAACACCCGCCAGCTCCCCCGACCTGCCCGGCGGCCCATTCGTACCCCGGATGCTGTCGACGCGTAGCAAGACGCGGCGGGCGCCTCTGGCCGCGCCCGCCGCTCGCACCGTGGTGGGAACTCTATGTATGGGCCGCCTGGACGCGGACGGCTCGGGCGCGGACCACGTAGGGCCGGGAGAAGGCGGTGATGGCGATGGAGACGGCGGCCACGAAGGTGATGGCCGTGCCAGAAGTGAAGTGCTGGGCAATGCCGCCGGCGATCGCGGCTCCGATGCCTTGCCACGTCATCCGGCCGGCGGACTCGACGCCCTGGACCTGGCCACGGACCGGATCAGGGGTCAACTCCAGGAGTTGTTCCTGAAGCGGCAGCGTGGCAGAGAAGCCGACACTGGCGATGAACACGGCGGCTGTCGCCAGCAGCACGGGCGGGTGGGCGGCAAACAGCAGGTAGGGGGCGGCGAGCAGCAGTCGCAGGGTGAATGCGTAGCGGCGCCGCTGCTCGGCGGTGATCAGCCGTCCGACCGCAAGGTCACCGAAGAGCATGCCTGCCGATCCGGCGGCCAGGAAGACGCCGGCGTGTTGGGGGGCGTAGGAGATGAACAGGGCCTCGCAGCCGACGATTAGACCGTTGGGGACCCACAGGTTCAGCAGCAGGGCGCGCTGGCCGGAGTGGGAGAAGAGCTCGATGTTCGTCGTCCAGGTCTGGCGCAGTCCAGGACGACGGGTCAGCCGGATCGAACGTTCCCGGACCGTCACCGCCACAAGGATCAATCCGCCGCCGGTCAGGGCTGTCGCGACGGCGAAGACCTCCTGCGGGCTCAGGTACCGCTGCAGTACGGCGCCGATGGCGTAGCCGAGCATGGCCATGCCTCCCGAGGTGATGTTCATCAGCGAACGTGCGAGTGCATAGGTGGAGGCCGGCACCACCTCGGCGAGCAGCCCCATCCGTGCGCCCGTTCCCAGGGACTGGAAGAACCCCAGGACAAGGAGCAGACCGAACCGGGCGGCGAGCGGCAGCCCTGGAACCACCTGTGCGGCGACACCTGCGAGCGAGACGCACTGGAGGGCGACGAGGGTCCGGCGGGGACGGCTTCCGTCCGCGACCGACATCAGCGTCAGCGCACCGAATACCGTCGCGAAGGTGGCGCCGTACATGCTCACAGCGGTCAGGAACGGGGACTTGGTCTGCTGGTTGACCAGTGTGCCGAGCGCGAAGCCCGACAAGGTGCTGGCGGCGACCGTCAGCGTGAAGCCGGCGTACAGGCCGAAGAATTCACGGTTGCGCAGCAGGTGTCGGTAGGTGGTGGGAGGAGTGCCGTAGGCAGATGTGTCAGAAGGCATGAAAAAAGCCTTCGCGCGCACCCAACTCGGGGCGCCGAAGGCCGATTGGTGGATTATAGCAAGTACCCCAGCCCCCTCCCCGGCCCGCATCGGACCGGGGAAGATGCGGGCGCGGATACTCGTCAGGTGCGAGCAGACCGGTCCGGCTGCCAGGCCGCCGCACACAGTGAGGTCTCGGCCGCCTCGGCGTACAGGGCCGCGCCCAGCCAGGCGCGGGCGAAGTCGGTCGGGTCGGCGGGGAGTAGGCGGCCGAAGGGGTCGCGGGCACGCCGGGTGGCGGTGCGTTGCAGTTCGGCCAGGAGGTCGGCGGCGGTGGGGAGGGCCGAGCGGCGCAGTTGTCCGGTGTCGGCCGACAGTGATCCGGGGACGGACAGGAAGGGGCGTCCGGCGGCGACGGCCTGTTCGAGGCGGCGGCGCAGCAGGTGGAGGGGGGCCGGGTCCGTCCCCGGGCCGGTGGGGGCCTGCGCGACGGGCGGTGGCGGGGAGGCGGGGAGGTCGGCCCGTTGCAGCCGGTCCAGGCCCAGGTCGACGCGCCGGGCGGGATCCGATGGATGGGCGGACGCCAGGAGTTGGAGGGTGGGCCGGGCGTCCGGGACGAGGCGGCCGATGACGCGCAGGCGCGTGCCGGGCAGGGCGGCCAGCATCCGGAGGTTGTCGCGGTACGCCAGCGCGGGATGGTCGTGGGCCGCGGTGAGGCGGAGCGTCAGGTCCTCGCACACGGCGAGGAGACAGTCGCCGCCGGTCTCGCGGGCGGGGCCCAGGATCGTCACGTCGAGGAAGAGCAGGTCGCCGCCGGGAGCCTCGGAGTGCAGGGCGCGCGCGGCCTGTCCGGCGGCCGGCGGGGCCCACAGGGCGGCGATGGGTTCGTCCGTCCAGGCCGCGCCCGCCGCCTGGACCGCCTTGCTCCCGGCGCCCGCGCCGAGACGGCCGGTGGGCGAGACGGTGGCCCCCGACAGGGCGAGCCCGGCGTGGGACAACTGGCGGTGGGTGAGCGCGGTATCGCCCAGGCGTACGGTGCGCCCGGCTGCCGCCGTGGCACGGCCGGGGCCGCCCGGGGCGATGTCCGAGACGGTGTAGAGGCGGCCGTCGGCGGCGGCGGTCCAGGTGATGGCGCCCGCGTAGCCGCCGGCGGTGATCAGGGGTTCGGTGAACAGGCCGTACAGGCGCAGGGATCCGTTCGGTACGTAGGTCTGCCGGGCGGTGCCGCGCAGGGCGGCCAGTTCGGGGCCGGTGGCGTCGGGCAGCCGGTGGACGGCGCCGAGCAGTTCGCGGACGGCTGCCGTGAGGTCGGCGAGGCGGTGCGCGGGGTCGGCGGAGCGGGCGGAGCGCAGCGCGGTGACGACGGAGACGGCGGCCGCGGCCGGGCGGGGCAGGCCGCCGAGCTTGGCGGTGTGGGCCGCCCGCAGCAGTTCGGACTGCAGGACGGCTCCGGCGCCCTCGATGCCTGTGTCGAGGAGGGCGGCGCCCGCTGCCCAGAGGTGGCCTGCCGCGGCACGCTGTTCGGGGGTGGCCGTGCTCTCCTCGGCCTCCGGCGGCTGCGGGGGTCCGGCGTCCTCGGCGGGGGACGGTTGCCCGGCATCCGGGTCGGAGGACGGGTCGGGGGACGGATCAGCGGACGGATCGGCCACCGGATCGGCCACCGGGTCGGCCACCGGCGCGGCGGACGCGATCGCCGCCCGGTGCAGGCAGTCCGGGGCGAGCAGGCAGCCGCAGCGGATGGCGTCCGCCGTGCTCACCACCCCGGCGGGGGCGTGGAGTTCCAGGCCGGTCTCGTCGTCGACCGCGATCCGTACGGTGTCGCCGTCGCGGGTGACGGGCCGGTCGGCGATCTTGGTGATGGCGGCGTCGAGCCGTTTGCGCAGCCTGGGCGAGAGCGCGCCGACGATCTCGGCGGTCACGGCGGGCGCGACGGCGGGCAGGTGTCGGCTGTCCTGGCTCATGCGATCTTCTCCCCTACCCAGCGGGCGAGTTCGAGCGGGCTGAGGGCTGCTACCGGCATTCCTGCAGCGACGAGCTGCCCGGCGACGCCGGTCGAGTACCGGGGGCGGCCGGCGTCGTCCAGGCTCGCGCAGCCGAGTACGTGGCACCCGGCTCCGACGAGGGTGCGCACCTCGGAGAGGAGCCCACCGACCGGATAGCCCTCCTCGAAGTCGCTGATCACGACGACCAGGGTGCGGGACGGCACGGTCACCAGAGTGCGGGCGTGGCGCAGCCCGGCGGCGATGTGGGTGCCGCCGCCGACCCGGACCTCCAGCAGCAGGGACAGCGGGTCGTGCACGTGGTCGGTGAGGTCGATGACCTCGGTGGAGAAGGCGAGGAAGTGGGTGGAGACGGTGGGTACCCCGGCCATGACGGCGGCGGTGAGGGCCGACCAGATGGTGGAGGCCTCCATGGAACCAGAGACGTCGGTGACCAGGATCAGCCGCCAGTCCGCGGCGCGCCGGGCTCGGGAGCGGAACACCGGGTGCTCGGGGATGACCTGGATGCTGCCGTCGGGGGTCCTGCGTGCGGTGGCGAGGTTGGCGCGCAGGGTGCGGGCCAGGTCGAGCTGTCCGCCGGGGCGGCGGCTCGGGCGGGGCAGCGCCATACCGGTCAGGGCGGGGCGCAGCCGGGTGGCCAGCTGCCGGGTGAGTTCGTCGACGAGCCGGCGGACCAGGGGGCGCAGTGCGCCGAGCCGGGCCTCGGGGAGACCGCCCGCGTGCTGGAGGACCGTGCGCAGCAGGTCGACTGAGGGGCGGACGGCGGCGGGGTCGAGTTCGCTCAGGACATCGCGGCGGCCGGAGGCGGCGGCTGCGGCGAGGACTTCCTCACGGATGCCGGGGCCGAACAGGGCGGACAGTTCTTCGGACCATTCGCGGACGCCGGGGTAGGGGGCCTGGCGGCCGCCGCGGTTGCCCGCGCCGAGATCGCCGCGGGAGCCTTCGCCGCGGCCGTTGCCGTACAGCTCGTCCAGCGCGGTGGCCAATGGTGCTGCCGATGTGGGCAGTTGGTCGGTGCGGCGGCCGAGGACCAGTCGCCAGCGGTCGGCGGGGGCCAGGAAGCGCTCCCCCGCGGGTGCGGCCTTCCCGGCCGCTCCCCCGGCTACGGCGGGCACCGCCGGGAAGGCTGCGGGCGGCAGGCCGCCCCGCTGCGCGGCCGCGCGGCCGGCGGTGCCACCGGTCGCGGTGCCACCGGTCGCGGCGGCGTCCGGGGCCGGTGGCCGGTCGGCGGGGGGCAGCAGGCCCAGCCGGGCCAGGGTCTCGCGGGCGGCCAGGTCGGCGCGGGTCCACTGCGCCAGTGCGGCCGGGTCGATGCCGTCCGTGTCGGTGACCAGGCCGACCGCGTCGCCGAGCCGGTCTTCCACCGCCGCGAGCAGCCGGTCGCGGGAGGCGGGGCTGAGGGTGTCGAAGCCGCCGCGCAGTGCGGGCAGGCGGTCCAGGAAGGCGTTGTCCGCGAGGTCGGTGACGCGGTCCAGCACCGGGTCGAGGACAGGGGCCATGGTCTCCAGGAGCGGGCCGGCCGCGGTGAGCAGGCCGGTGAGTCGGGCGGTCAGCGCGCTCCGGGTGGCGGTGTCGGTGGCCGCGTCCACCCAGGACGCGGTACGGGTGCCGAAGGCGTGGGCGTCCTCGTGGCCGAGCAGGACGCGGACGGCTCCGGCCGCGGCGGACATCAGCGGCGAGCCGTCGGCGGCCAGCCGGGTGAGGGCGTCGGTGAGCCGGATCCCGCCGAAGACGTCCGCGCGGTGTGCGAGTTCGAGCAGTGCGCGAGCGTCTTCGGGGTCGTCGGAGCCGGTGAGGCCGTCGACCTGGCGGACGGCGGCCGAGGTGAGCAGTTCGCCGGCCGCCGCCGACCGCGCGGCGCGGTCCGGGTCCGGGCCGAGTCCGGCGACGTGGCCGGCCCGGATGCGGTCCAGCAGGCCGAGGGAGGCCAGCAGTTGGGGCAGCGTTCCGGTGGCCGGGACGACATCGCCCAGTTCCGTGAGCCGTTCGTCGGTCAGTGTGGGCAGTCCGCAGGCGGCGGCTTCCGCGAGGCCGCCGATGCTCTGGGCGGCGGTGGGCCCGCCGTCTTCCTGTTCGGCGCGGCGCCGTTCGCGCAGCAGGCCTTCGGCTGCCTGGGCGGGGGTGACGCCGCGGATTGCGGCAGCGGTGAGCACGGCGGCGGTGGCCGGGGTCCAGCGCACCTCCCACCGGGTGGTCACGGCCTCGCCGGCGCCCGCGCCCGTGACGGGCGTCGACGTGGCGTAGGGGACGCCGCAGACCGTCAGGCGGCGCAGCAGGAGTTCGCGGCGGCGGTCGAGTTCCGAGCGCAAGGGGTCGAGCCGCAGGTCGCGGGCGGCGGGACCGGTGTCGGCGGGACCGGGCAGGCCCAGGGCCGCGACCTCCTCCTCCACGGCCGGTGCCAGGCCGCTGCGCGGGGCGGCGGGCGCGGGCCGGCCGGAGCGGGTGCCGACCAGGACCCGTTCCAGCGACCGGGCGACGGCGCGCCCCCGGCCGAGCGGTTCGCCCTGGGCCAGTACGGTCTGCACGGCCTCGATGAGTTCGCCGCGGCCGGGCGCGGGCAGGCCGCGCAGCCGGGCGAGGTCGCCCGCCAGCCGGACGATCTCGCGGGCGTCCGCGGGCCCCGAGGGGTGGTCCTGCGCGCGCAGTTCGCCGCAGATCCGCACGGCCGTGGTGAGCAGTGCCTCGTCGATGGCGGCCGGACGGCCCGCCGCCTCCAGGACGAGGTGCTGCCATTCGGGATCGCGGATGCCCGCCGGGTAGCCGGACCGCTCGTCGAGCAGCGGGTAGGTGTACGGGATGAGGGAGACGGTCCAGGCCGGACCGCTGGGGGGCGCGTCCTCGGGCGGCAGCGGGCCGGGCCCGGGGTCCAGCAGCGCCGGGGTGTGGAAGGCGCCCACGACCACGGCGGCCCGGCGGCCGGCGGCCGTGGCCTCGTCGATCCGGGCGCGCATCCAGCGCTCGCGGGTCAGGTCCGACTCGGCTACCGCTCCGGCCCGTTCGGCGTCGTGCCGCAGGGCCCAGCCCGTGAGCAGGGCGGCGCGGCGCAGGGCCTCGGGCGGGGAGCCGGGGGCGGCGGTTTCCACCAGGCGGTCCCACAGGTCCTCGCCGGGACGGCCGGTGAGGCGGGCGGTGAGCGCCTCGCGCAGCCCGGGTCTTTCGTGGCCCTCCCCGGCCGGGCGTCGGGGCTCGTGCCGGGCCGGGTCGGAGAGCGGCAGGTCGCAGGCGATCACGGGGACGTTGTGGCGGGCGGCCCAGCGCAGGGCGACGAGTTCGGGAGAGAAATCGGCGAACGGGTAGAAGGCGGGCCCGCGCCCGTCCCCGGCGCCGTCCCAGCCGGAGCCGGCGGGGACGGCGGCCAGGGCGACGGGGGCCCGGGTGTCGGCGTGGGCGAGCCAGGGCAGCCACTCCTGCAGATCCGCGGGGAGTTCTACGAGCAGTACCTCGGGCTTCGCCGCGTCCAGTAGGTCCGGCATGACGGCGGCGAGCGACGGCGCGTGGTGGCGCACGCCGATGAGGTACGGGGCGGTGGGGTCGGTCAGGGCCTCCACCGCCTCGTCCGGAGTCATGGCCGGGGCGGTGGAGGCCGGTAGGGCAGTGGAGTCGGGTAGGACGGTGGAGTCGGGTAGCGCGGCGGAGTCGGGTAGCGCGGTGGCGGTTCCCGCCGCAGTGGCGGGGGCCGGGGTCGGAACGGTCATGGCGTCAGCTCTCCAGGGCCGGTCGCAGGTCCCACAGGGTGCGCCAGGTCGCCGAACCCTGCTCGGCGCGGCGGCGCACCGCGCCGTCCCAGTAGCCCAGCAGCCGCGCGGCGTCGGCCGGGTCGTCCTTGCGGACCACGCCCAGCAGGTGGCCGGGGAGCAGGGACAGCACGTCCCGGTCGCCGGGGAAGTACGCGGCGGCCAGGGCCAGCGAACCGGCCACGGACACCGCCTCCGCGGTGCTCATCACCGTGGAGGGGCGTTCGACGTCCCAGCCTTCGGCCGACCGCCCGTCCCGCAGGTCGCGGAAGGCGGTCACGAGTGCTTCGAGGATCGCGTCGTCCACCTGGAAGGGGGCACCGGCCCGGGTGACGGCCGCGTGGGCCTGGCGGCGTACCAGGGCGGTCTCGGCGTCCAGGTCGCCGATGGGGCCGACGGTCTCGAAGTTGAAGCGGCGCTTGAGGGCCGCGGACATCTCGGAGACGCCCCTGTCGCGGAGGTTGGCGGTCGCGATGAGGGTGAAGCCGGGGGCGGCGTGGGCGAGGGCGTCGGCGCTGCCTGCGAGCTCCGGGACGGAGATGCGCCGTTCGGACAGCAGCGAGACCAGGGCGTCCTGGACCTCGGGCAGGCAGCGGGTGATCTCCTCGACGCGGGCCACCGCGCCACGGGTCATGGCGGTGAGGACCGGGGAGGGCACCATGGCCTGCCGGGTGGGGCCCTGGGCCAGGAGCAGCGCGTAGTTCCAGCCGTACTTGAGCTGGTCCTCGGTGGTGCCGGCGGTGCCCTGCACCACCAGGCCGCTGGTGCCGCACACGGCGGCGGACAGCAGCTCGGAGAGCATCGACTTGGCGGTACCGGGCTCGCCGACGAGCAGCAGCCCGCGTTCTCCGGCGAGGGTGACGACGCAGCGTTCCACCAGGGCGCGGTCGCCGACGAACTTCTGCTCGACGACCAGTTTGCGCGGGACGCCGTCGGGCGCCGCGGCGCCCTCGGGCAGCCGCAGGGCCTCGCCTCCGCTGCCCATCACGAAGGTGACGACGGCGCGCGGGCTCAGCAGCCAGGCGGGCGGGCGGGGGCCGTTGTCGTAGGCGGCGAGGAAGGCCAGTTCGGTGGCGTGGCGGTCCTCGGGCGGGCTGACCTGCCGGGCGGGCGGGGGCTCGGACGGGGGTGCGGAGAAGGTGGTGTCGGTGGTCATCGGCGGCGGCCCTTCCGGGTGGCACGGGTGGTGAGTTCTTCGAAGGCGGGGGCGTCGCCGTCCTTGACCCGGCCCCATGCGCGGGCGAACAGGGCGGGTACCGGCAGGTGCGGCACGGCCCGGGTGTGGCCGCGGAGCGGGTAGAGGGGTTCCTTCCAGGTCTCCACCGGCAGGGCGGGGGCCTTGAAGTCGTGCCAGCCGCAGGGCAGGAACAGGGTCCGGCCCGCGCGGGACCGCTTGGCCTCCAGGACCAGGCCGGTGGCGGCCAGTTCGGTCCTGGCCTTCTTCGACCGGCCCGGGGTCCAGCCGGTCCACCGGGCGCGGTCGCGGTCGGTCGGGTCGGGCAGGGCGAGGAGCTGGAGGTAGAGCGCGGCCGCGTCGTCGCCCAGCCCGTGGGTCGCGGCCACCTCGGCGACGAGCTCCGGTACCGAGCGGGTGGGGTCCTGGGCGTAGCCGGTGAAGCCGCCGGGAGCCGCCCCGGCCAGGACGGCCTGTTCGAGGTCGTCGCCGAGCAGGGCCCGTACGGCGGCCAGGGAGTGGCAGCGGCCCGGGCCGACCAGCCCTTCGAGCAGCCCGAAGACGGGGTCGTCCGCGCCGGTGAGTCCGGCCGTACGCACCAATGCCATCTCCGTGTCGCCGTACCAGGGGCGCAGTACGACGGCGTCCCCGAGGCGGGTGAGGCCGTCGGCTCCCGCTCCTCCGGTCGCGGGCAGGCCGTACGCGGTGCGTAGCGGGACCGCGGTCGCGGTGCCCTTCTCCGTCCACTCCACGTCCAGGTCGAGGATGAGGCCGGGGTCGGCCAGGCGCCGGCGCAGCGCGGCGAGTCCGGCCGGCAGGTGGGCGCGCAGCGGATGGCCGTACGGCAGTCCGTAGGCGAGCCCGCTGAGCGCGGCCACGGCGCTCGTGAGGTGGCCGCGCCCGGGGACGGCGGCCGGGTCCTCCGCGACGAGGTTGCCGTCCTTGTCGAGCCGCATCGGGGTGGTACGGCTGAGCCACTCGGTGGTGCCGGGGTTGAGGACGGCTTCGGCCGACGCGATGGAGACACCGGCCAGGACGTCTCCCAGGTCCTCCGGCAGCCGGACCAGCGATCCCAGGCGCTCCGCCCAGGTCTTGGCGGCCGCCGCGATGTCGGGGCCGGTCTCCCACAGGTCGGCGGGGTCGGCGGGCAGCAGCGCGTCCAGCAGCGCCAGCCGGTTGGTGACGCCGAGCGCGCTCAGCCTGGCGTCGGCCCGTTCGGCCTGCCGGGCCTTGAGGCCCGCCAGGGCCAGTGCGGCCGCGTGCGGTTCACCGGTGCCCGCCGCGACCAGCAGGGTCGCCTGTGCGGGCCCGATGCCGGTGGCGGCGTCGAGTGCGAGGGGCGCCTCGGGCCGCCACGGCGCGGCGCCGCGCTCGCGGACGAGGCGGATCAGCGGGAGCAGGCGCTCGTGCGGGAGGGCGGGGGTGTACCGCTGGTCCTCGTGGTGGGTGAAGCCGGCGATCTGGCCGAACGCCCCTTCCGGGTCGTGGTCGAGGGCCAGCCAGTGGACGCGGTCGTCGCGGCGGGTGTGCTCCCGGCCGAGGATCACCACCGTACGGTCGCCGCGGCGCAGGACCTGGCCGAGCCGCTGCTTCTTGCCTGTCTGGCCCTCGCTGTCCTCCTCACTGTCCTCCTCGCACAGCAGGACCTGTCGCAGGGCGCCGACGGGGTTGGCGAGCGGGCCGGTGGCGACCGCTTCCAGGAGGAGCAGCAGCGCCTCCCGGTGTTCGTCGGTGGTGGTGGGGGCGGCTGCGCGGTAGGCGAGGGGGCCCAGGGCGTCCAGGAACGGCAGCCAGCCCAGGCCGATGCCGGGGACCGTGCGGCTCTCGCTCGTCCAGCCGTCGCCGAGGGCCGGCAACGTGGTGGGGTCGGGCAGCGGCTCGCCGTCGGCGGGCTTGCCGGACAGGACCTGGTTGACGGAGAGGATCTGTTGGAGTCCGCTCCACTTCACCTCCTGCCTCCAGTAGCGGTATCCGCCCCGTGCGGCGATCCCGTCCACGGCGGCGGTCAGGGTGGTGTCGTCTCCGTGGAGGGGCCGGTGGTCGGCGTACATCCCGTCGCCGTACCGCTTCCCGCCGTGCGGGCTGTCCTGCGGGGGTGTGGCGTACGCGGCGGTGGCGGCGCGGTGGTGGGCGGCCGTCCGGACCAGTGCGCTCACGCCGGTGAGCAGCCGGGCGTCGGTCAGCGCGGGGAGCTCCGTGGCGACGGCGGCCTCGATGAGCTCGTCGGCGGTGGGGCCGGCGTACGACTTGTCGGCGGCGACCGCGGCCTTCCGGGCGGCCAGTGCCGTGCCCACGGTGTCGAGGAGGGTCGCGATCTGCGCGTCGGTGACCGTGCGCAGGGCGGCCGAGCCCCTTTCGTCGCGCGGGCGCAGGGCGTGCCAGAACGCGGGCGGCGGGACGTACCGGGTGCCGGCGGCGTACTCACCGCCCTGTTCACCGAGGGGTACCGATCCCAGCGCGTCGGTGGTGACGGCGCCCGCCGGATAGAACTCGACGTTGCCGCCGACGAGTGCGGCGAGGGGCGCGGCTCCGCCCGGCAGCCGCAGGGCGCCCAGCGGTACGGGGTGGACCCGGCGGCCGGACGGTACGGCCAGGGTGACGGTCCGCCCGTCGGGGGTTCCGGAGGTGACGCGGCGGTCGGGGTCCTGTCCCTCGGTGCGCACCCAGCGGCCCAGGACGATGCCGTCGGTGCCCAGCGGCGTGGCCTCCAGGCCCGGGAGCAGCGGCAGGACCTCGCATTCCTCGGTCACGAGGCGGGCGCCTTCGCGGATCCCCGACTGCAGGAAGGCGGGCAGCGAGGCACGGCCGTGGGTGCCGCCCGCCGGGTCGTACTCGACCCAGCAGTGGTCGCGGCCCTGCTTGCCCTGGCGCCAGTGTCCGGTGCCGTCGCCCAGCACGGGGCGGCTGGACGGCAGGGTGGTGTCGCCCGCGTGCAGGGTGCGGCCGCCGGTGGCGCGGCCGCCGCCGGGAAGCGGCAGGGACGGCGAGCCGACGTCCTGCCCGTTCCACCACTGCGGCAGCTGCTCGCCGCCGAGGGTGAAGGGGTCGCCGGGGCGGTTCGACCAGTACGCGCGCTGCTTGCCGTCCTGCGCCCAGATGACCAGCAGTTCGCCGTCGGTGTACCGGAAGCGGGGGCGCCGCCAGCGGTCCAGGTCGGCGGGCAGGCGCAGCTCGTGTTCGAGCAGCACCCCTTCCGGGCCTACCACGACGGCCGTGTGGCGGTTGGCGAGGACCAGGGCGGGCCAGGCCTCGGCGACCACCATCCAGTGGTTCTGGTCGGCCCGGTCGGTGTCGAGCCGCCGGTAGGTCTCCTCCAGGGCGGGCCAGCCCAGTTCGTCCAGGACGCCGGCGCGCAGGGTGGCGCCGAGGATCGGCGCCGTATCGTACGCGGCGATCTCGGCGACGGCCTGCGGGTTGACCTGGCCGGCGATCGCGCGGAAGGACGACAGGCGCTGGAGCGCAGCTCGCGAACCGGGCAGTCCCGCCGCGCCGGTGAGTTCCGCGGCGCGATCGCGCAGCCAGTCGTGGAGTACGGCGCCGAGCACCGGGTGGGCGGCGATCGCGGGGAGTACGGAGTCCTTCGAGCGATGGCCGTTCATGCCGTTCAGCGCGTCGTACAGCAGTCGGCGCAAGCGGGGGCGGCCGGCGAGGGCCGTCAGGTCGCGGCGGCCCGGGGCGTCGTCGCCGATCCAGCGCTCCAGCGGGGGTGGACGTTGGCGCCCGCCGCCGGTTCGGTGACGGGGATGTCCCAGGCGACGCAGGCGTCGAGCAGGTCGAGGTCGGCTCCCGCGTGCCAGCGTCCCTGGAAGAGGTCGACGGTTCGGCCGTCGGCGCGCAGCCGGGGGGCCATGCGCTCGACGAGGGCGAGGGTGCGCGCGCAGCGCTCCGAGCTGGACGAGCCGTGCTTGCGGTGCAGGGCCCAGCGGCTGAGCCAGTCCGCGGGGTCGACACCGTCCCTGCTCTCCGCATCGGTGAGCAGGGTGTCCGCGCCCGTCTCGGCGAGCAGCGACAGCCAGGCCTCGTCGGCCTTCCGGTCGTTGCCGAGGCCGGTCGGCATGATCTCCAGGAGACGGGTGCGGATCTCCGGTCGTGCGGCGGCGAGCGTCACCAGGGTCGGGCGGTAGGCGGTCCAGAAGGACGCGGGGGCCCGGACGATGCTCGGTGAGGTGATCAGGTCGCCGACGAAGGCACTTTCGGCGGTCTCCCGGTCCAGGCCCGCGGCCTTGATGAGCGCGCGGGCGTCCTGCGGCAGGGCGGCGTACGGCGCCATGCCCGCACCACAGCGTTCGACGGCGAGCTGCCGGAACTGCGCCCAGGCCTCGGCCGGGTCGAGGCGGCGCGACAGGTCCTGCGCGTGGTCCTTCAGCGCCTTGACGGTCAGCGCCCCGGCGAAGGCGAACTCCAGGAAGACCGCGCGCTGCCGCTCCTCGTCGACCGGCAGGCCGTGGACGCGCTCGGCGGCGCGCGCCTTCCCGAAGAGCGTGGCGGCGTAGGTGCTGTTGTCGTGCTGGAGGAAGACGCGCGCGGCCTGCTCGTAGAACGTCGGCAGGAAGTGCGGTACGGCGCGACCGAGCCGGGTGGCGAGTGCCTCGAAGCCGTCCTTGGCGGCGCCGGCCCGGGACTTGGCCTGGCGGGCCAGCCGTTCCATGTCCTTGACCAGGGCCAGCGCGTGGTGGCCGTTGGCCGGATCGTTGACCAGGGCCCAGGCGGGGAAGCCCAGCGTCTCGCGGCGCACCTGCCCCACCTCGGGGGCGTCGGGCTCGCGGGTGAGTCCGAGGAAGTCCAGTGCCAGGTCCTCGGCCTCGCCCAGGGTGCCCGCCACCAGGCGCACCACGCGCCGGTCGTCCAGGGCCGGGTGGGTGTAGGTCCGGGCGGTGAGGCTGTCGGCGTCGTCGCGGGCGACGGTGCCGGCGCGCAGGATCGCCCCGGCATCCAGCAGGGCCGGGGCCCGGGTGGTGTAGTCGGTGTTCATGCCGCCTGCTCCTCGTCCTCTATGTCGCGTCCCGCGTACAGGGCCGCTGCCATGCGCATGCCTTCCGACCAGGCGACCGGACCGACCTGTCCGGCGGTCAGGGCCCGGCCGGCGGCGTCGGTCCAGGTCAGCGAACCGGTCTCGGTCCGCTCGTAGCCGTCGTAGTCGCCGATCCAGATGCGCGCCTCGACCGACGCCCCGTCCTCGACGACGGGGCAGACCGCCTGGCCGCCGCGGGCCCGGTAGCCGAGCTGGGTGGTGCGCCCGTGCAGGAACCGCAGTTCCTTGAAGGCACCGCCCGCGTAGTCGTCGACTGCGGTGGTCTCCGGGTCCAGGTCCGCCGGGCGGTGCCAGACCTCGCGGAAGAGTTGCTGCACCCGCTGTTCCACGGTGAGTTCGACCGCAAACTCGCGCAGTTCTTCCAGGTCCGCGAGCAGCACCGGGTGCGGGATGCGGACCAGTTCGGGGCTGATGCGCACCGTGTCGCCGTCGAGGTCGACCAGGCCGAGGCCCCGTACGGGGTCGGCGTCGCGCAGGAATCCCGCGACTTCGCCGTCCTCACCCGTGACGACGAGGTCGCGCAGGGCGGAGCGCCAGGCCGTGTCCTGCCACACCTGGACGATGGCCGCGACGGGGACGGGCAGCGAGCGCACCATCCAGCGCTCCACGTCGGCGACGCACTGGCGTTCGTGCCGGTCCAGCCACTCCACCAGCTGGCGCAGTCCGACCACGGCCGGGTCGTCGGCGAGTTTCCCCGGGACCGTCTTCAGCCGGCGACCCGCCGCATTGCGGCAGACCACTTTCCCGTCGTCGAGGGCGACTTCGTAGTCGCCGGCCGGAACCCACCCCATGTGCTGTCTCCTCGGTCAGACGGCCTGGTCCGGGGCATGGCACGACATGGCACACCCCCGGTCGCAGCGCCGCCGCGATCATGTTGGTGTGACTCTAGGGGCAGCCTCGGACAATGCCTCCGGCAGTGCACAGGGGGGCGGTCGGGAGGGCGGGGACGCGGCCTCGCTTGGAGCCGCGCACGGGCGCAGAGTGGCCACCGTGTCCGTGCGCGGCGTGCTGGCTGGCGGGCTGGCTGGCTGGCTGGCTGGAAGGTGGAGCTCGCCCGGATCCTCCTTCGCACGTCTTCCCGGGCGGGCCGCCAACCGACCGGTGACGCAGGTCAGCTGGAGGGGCTCCACCTTCAGAAGCGGGCCGGCAGCGGACGAACGGACACCGGCTCCTGCCGCCTCGCCCGCCGCCTCCGGTCGCACGCCCACCATTTCAGTGATCCGGTCGATCTCGGCGCACATCTCGCCCAGCCGTTGGCGACCCACGGGCGGGGGCAGCAACTCCGGTCTCAGGTCCACGGTCGAAATTGTGCCCGTCGGCGCCGGCAGGGCCCCTCCGCTGCGTCGCGGCGCGCCCGCGCTCGCCCTCGCCGCGCTCCTCTACTCATCACCCCTCCCCCGGCCCCCGCCCGTACCCCGACCACGACAGAGCCCTCCGTCACCGTGTATGTTTCCGCCCCCAGCACCGCCCTGGCTTAGGGCACGGCCGGGGTACGGGTTCCGCCGCGCCGGCTGCGTTGTAGCCACGCGATCGGCCCCGCCTCGGGTTCGGGGAGCGCCGACGCGCATGCCCTCAGGGCGTCGCGGGCACCGACTACTACGAATTCCTCACCACCTCCCCGAGCCATGACGCCGGGAGTACCGGCCGGGTCGTCCGACTGATCATCTCCGCCGTCCACGAGGTCCTGGTCTGCGATCGCCTCCCGGACCAGACGGTGCTCCGCGGGCCGGCCCAGCCACACGAGCACACCACGCGCAGCAAGGCGGCGCGCCGGGACACGGGAGGAGCAGCATCCGTTCCGGGCAGGGCATCAGTTGTCCAGGGAGAGTGCGTTCTTGGCGTGTTCGAGGGATGCCTCGGAGGCGGGTCCGCCTGGATTCTCGGTGGCCAGAGCCTGGTTGAGGGTGACGAAGGGGCGCATCCGCTGCTCGTAGCGCGCATACGCGGTGCCGTGGTCGCCGTTGTCCCGGGCCAGGCAGTCGGCCAGCACGTGGGCGCCTACGAGCGCGAGGCTGGTGCCCTGCCCGGAGAGGGGAGACGGGCAGTAGCCGGCGTCCCCGAGCAGGGTCACCCGGCCCCGCGACCACTGGTCCATGCGGATCTGGGCCATGGCGTCGCAGTAGAAGTCGGGCGCCTGCCGGGCGGCCTCGGCCAGACGGGTCCCTTCCCAGCGCATCGACGCGAGCTTGTCGACGACGAGTTGGCGGAGGGCCGCGCCGTCGCGGAGGTTGTGGGCCAGGGGTGCGGACTCGAAGCCGAAAGCGATCCTGAGTTCGGTGTTGTCGCGTACGGGCATGATGCCGAAGCCCGTGTCGCCGTCCCGCAGCCACATCTGCCAGTCGTCCAGGCCCAGGAAGTTGTGCGCGCTGAAGACCGAGAGGTAGCTGCCCAGGTGATGGGCATAGCGCTCCTCCGGGCCGAAGGCCAGGCGTCGTACGGTGGAGTGGAGGCCGTCGGCCCCGACCACGAGGTCGAAGGCGCGGGACGGCCCGTGCGCGAAGTGGACGTGCACGCCGGTCTCGTCTTCGTCGAGCGCGGTGATGCTGTCGCCGAAGAGGTACTCGACGCCTGTGCGCGCGTGCTCGTGCACCATCTGCACCAGGTCCTCGCGCAGCACCTCGATGTCCTCGCTGTCGAGCCGGCCGCTGCTGAAGGTCGCCTCGGTGGAGCGGTCGACCTCGTGGCCGTCGGGATCGAGGATCGACATGCCGCGCATCCGGGTCCGTACCCGGCTCGCCTGTTCCAGCAGACCCATCCGCTCCACGACTTCGAGCGCGACCCCGCGGATGTCCACGGCCTGGCCGCCGGGGCGTTGTCCCGGAGCGCGTTCGATGACGGTGGGCGCGAAGCCGTGGCGGCGCAGCCAGTAGGCGAGGACGGGCCCGGCGATGCCGCCACCGGAGATGAGTACGGTCTGCATGAGAGGCTCCTCGAATGGTTCGTACGGTGTACGCGTTGTGAACGTACGACGTACGCGCAGCCCACTCAACTGGCCAGATGCAGCATCTGTACTAGAGCAGGCACCTGCCATTCGGGGTTGCCGCTGCTACCCTCTGCACTAGTACAGGACAGGAAGGCGGCAGGACGTGACGAAGACCACAGGCCCAGCCGGTGATCCGCCCTATCTGCGCATCGTCGCCGGGATCCGGCGGCGCATCGCGGACGGTGAGCTCGCCCCCGGGGACCGGGTTCCCTCGACCCGGCAGGTCGCCCGGGAATGGGGCGTCGCGCTCGCCACGGCCACCAGGGCCCTGACCACCCTGCGCCTGGAGGGACTCGTCGAGGCCCGGCCCCGGATCGGCACGGTCGTCGCCGCAGCCGCCGTCGCCACGCCGGCCCGCAGGCGCCCGACACCCGCCCAGGGCACCGAGCAGGAGCTGAGCCTCGACCGGATCGTCCGTACCGCCATCGAGATCGCCGATACCGAAGGGCTCTCGGCGCTCTCCATGCGCGGCGTCGCGGCCCGGCTCGGCGTCGCGGCGATGTCCACGTACCGGTACGTCCCGAGCAAGGAAGACCTCGTCCTGCACATGGCCGACGCCGCGTTCGGCGAGGCGTCGTACCGCGCCGACGCCCCCGAGGGCTGGCGTCCGCGCATCGAACTGGGTGCCCGGACCCTGTGGAACCTGTACCGGAAGCACCCCTGGCTGGCCCAGCTCGGCTCCCTCACGCGCCCGTTGCTCGTGCCCAATCTGATGGTCCACGGCGAGTGGGTGCTGAGCGCCCTCGACGGGCACGGCCTCGACCCCACGACCCTGTTCGACATCCACGTCCTGCTCTACAGCCATGTCCAGGGCGTGGCGGTGCACCTGGAGATGGAAGCGCACGCCGAAGCCGCCACGGGCCAGTCGGAGGACCAGTGGATGGACAGCCGCGCCCCCGCCCTCCAGGAACTGGTGGAATCCGGCCGCTTCCCGACCTTCACCAAAGTGGTCGGAGCCTTCGCGGACGGCTACGACCTGCGGCTCGACGCGCTCTTCGAATTCGGCCTCAGGGCACTCCTCGACGGCCTGACTCCCCTCATCGAAGGTCAGCAAGACGGCTCGCAGGCCCGCCCCGCCGGGCCGACCGCCGCCGAGCCGACCGTACCCGGCCCGTAGCGGCGATTGAGGGCGCCGATGACCCGGCTCGGCGCGAACTCGTGCTTCACGGAACGGACGGGATCCAAGGTCAGCTGCATCGGCGCCTGCGTCGCGCCTTCGACGGTCTGGGCCGTGAGCGCGATCCGGCGGATCCGGGCGCGCTGCAGCCCGAAGCCGTCCCGAGCCTCGTACACCACCCGGCGCACGTCATCGGTACGAGCGGAAGCCATCAGCAGCGTCCGGGGCTTCGCCGGTTCCCTCCGCTCGGCCATGCGGACGGACACGTGACGGTACGCGCGGCCCAGTGGCGAGCCGGAGCTCGGTGCCGTGTACCTGTGGGTCGTCGAGGACGTCGCTGGGGAAGTCGTACCGAAGCCTGACCGACACCGACACCCACTCCCGCCCGGGGCGACGGTACGGCGATCGATTCCCCGCGCCTGCTCCAGCAGAGCCGGCCCTGGCCTGCCGAGGACCCGTGCTGCCGTGACCGTGGGCAGATCCGCAAGCTGCCCGATGATCTCGCCCCCGAGCCTCCAGAACTGCGCAGCGCGCCGAGGCCTGAAGTCCCCTGCTGGGGCCGGAGATTGCGGCTGATGCGACCGTCGTGGCGGACGCGCTCGTCCTTGCGGACTGGGTCGGACAGGAGATCGGACTCGATCTCACCGCCGACTACGCAGCGAGGTGGGTGGGCACGCCGAGGTGCCGGACGGCGCCGAGTTCTGGGCGCACCTGCGCGGCTGGCGGCTCAACATCCAGGCCGAAGGGCCCTCCACCTCTCGTACGGTGACAACCAGGTGCTGATCCCGCAGGCAGCGAAGCTCCTCGGTATGACCAACCAGCAGGTCCAGGGCATGATCGGCACCTTCGATCCCGCGCGGGCGGTACGGATCCAACAGGCGTACCCAACCGCGTTCTTCGACCTGCACCTTAGATCTGGCCGTAGGACTCGGGCCGGGGTCCTGCGCTTTGCTCCAGACGGGTTCGGGGCCGCTCGGAGCGGGGTCGGCCACGCAGCGTGGCATCACGGCGAAGCGGCCGGCCCGCCGGCCCGCCGGTCGGCCGGAGCTCGGGCAGCCGCTCGGCGAAGGGGTCGGCTGCCCGGCCGGGGGTGGGACGGGCCTACGGGGTGGTGACCGGCTGGCGGGGTGGGCCGGCCGCGGTGCGGAAGAGCAGCACGGCAGCAGTAATGATCATGAGGAGGCCGAGGGCGTAGGGCGTGGCGTGGCCGGTGCTCGCGTACAGCCATCCGGCCAGGAGCGGGGCGGTCATCTGAATCGCCGAGCCGATGGAGGAGATGCCTCCGGCCAGCCAGCCCTGTTCGTCGGCGCCGACGGCGTTGGACATCAGCCCGTCGAGGGCTGCGGTCATCGCTCCCTGGCCGGAGGCGAACAATAGGGCGGCTATGGCCAGGAGTTGCGGCATGTCGAGGCTGAAGGCGACCAGGGTCATGCCGGCGCAGCCGATGCCCTGGGCGACGATGCCGGAGATGACCACGCCGCGCTCGCCGATCCGGGGCACCAGCAGGGCGAGCAGTCCGCCTTGGATGACGATGTCGAGGATGCCTGCGGCCGACAGCAGCAGGCCGATCTGGGCCGGGCCCCAGCCCACGCTGTCCCTGCCCAGGACGGAGAGGTTGTTGACGTAGAAGTAGAACGGGATGCTGATCAGGGTGAACCCGATGAGGAGCGTGCGCAGTTCGGTGCGCGCGAAGGCGTCCTTGAGCACCTTGAACGGGTGCAGTTCTTCCAGGCTGAGCTTCTTCGACCGGTTGTGGGGTGCCAGGCTCTCGGGCAGGGCGAAGATGGCCGCGAGGCCGACCAGGGCGGCGATCAGCGCGGTCGCGAAGACCGGGGCGTTCAGGCTGATCTTCGACAGGAGGCCGCCGATCGCGGGGCCGATCATCATGCCTACGCCGGTCAGGGCGCCGAGCAGACCGTAGCGCTTGGTGCGGTCCTTGGCCGGGGTGATGTCGGCGACGTAGGCGAAGATCGCGGGCATGTCGCCCGCCGCGAGTCCCTGCAGGGCCCGGGCGGCGACCAGTACCCACAGCGCGCCGCCGACACCGAACATCGCGTAGCTGGCCGCAGCCCCGAACGCACTGATGATCAGCACCGGACGCCGTCCGATCCGGTCGGACAGGCCGCCCAGCAGCGGCGCGACGAGGAAGGCGCACAGGGCATTCACCGATTCCAGTACGCCGACCCACAGGGCCAACGACCCCTCCGGGACGTACTGGAGGGTGACGAACGGCAGGACCGGAAAGACCACGGTCATCCCGATCGAGTTCAACAAGGTCAGGCACACGATGACCAGCCAGGCCCGACGTGGCGAAGTGGTGTCGGCGCTCTGGGCGAGCACGGTTTCAGGTGGGGCGTTCACGGCTTTCCTCCCAGCGGGCGGTCCAGTGGAGGTGACCGCTTCCAGGAACGCTCACCGGAACGAGACTGTAAACAGAACAGTTCCGACTTTGCAACTGTTATAGTCACTCCATGGGGACAAACCAGCAGCCCGGCCGCCGCGAGCGCAAGAAGGCGCAGACCAGGAAACTGATCGCCGACACGGCTCTGCGACTCTTTCTCGAGCGCGGCTACGACAATGTCGGCGTACGCGAGGTCGCCCAGGAGGCCGACGTCGCCACCGCCACCCTGTTCGCCCACTTCCCGTCCAAAGAAGCCCTTGTCTTCGACCAGGACGACGAACAAGAACAGCTCCTGCTCGACGCCGTGCGGAACCGGCCCGACGGCGTGTCAGTCCCCCAGACCCTGCGCGGCTGGTTCCAGCAGATGGTCGAGACGGCCAGGAGCGAACCGGGCCTGAGCCGCTTCCACCAGCTCATCGAGGACACACCCGCACTGCGGGAGTACTCGGCCGGGATGTGGCGCCGCCACGAGAACGCTCTCGCCGGGATCATCGCCGCGGACATCGGCCTGCCCGCTCCCGACACCGCCTGCCGCCTCGTCGCCCGAACCGCCCTGGAGATCATTCCGTCGATCCGCTCGCTCGATGACGCCGAGCAGATCATCGACGTCACCTTCACGTTCATCGAGGCCGGCTGGGAGGCAACCGCCGCGCCCGCTACCGAGTAGCCGCCGCGGGACCCGGCCGGATCCCCGAGCGGGCCACGGACGTCAGCCGTGCTCTACGCACCGGCCGGTACGGCGCTCACGGTCACCGAACGCGAGGTGAGACCAGGGCCCAGGGCCCTACCGCCACGGGTCGTGATGGACGTCGCCGGGGATGACACGGAGAGCATCCTTCGCGCCAGCACGGCCGATCACAGGAAGTCCCCTGGGGGACCGACGGCCACGAAGGACGCGAGCAGCAGCCCGCCGGTAGCCACCAGACCGGCGCGCCGCCAGGCGGGGACCGTGCAAACGGCGACGAGCGCCGGAACGAGCGCCAGCACGGTCCTGAGTACGGATACTCAGGACCCGCCAGACTCGCGCCCTCCCTCTACGTCCGGGCTGGACACAGCGACGTCGAAGCGCTCACGCGCGCGCAGCCCCGCGTCACGCAGCCGCTCCCACCACTCGCACCGAAGTCGGCCTTGTCGTTCTCCTGGAGCCGGGGCGCCGTGGGGCGGGAACGGCCGCGGGGTTCCCGCGAGCTCGGCTCGGACGGCGGCGAGCCGAGCGTACGGTCGCCGTCCACGCCCAGGCTCCGGACACCGTGAGCGAGGTGTCGTCACCGGCCATGGCTTCCATCATGCCGCGCTGGTGCTCCCGGACGAGGACCGTCGCATCGTGCACCGGGATAGAGGTCGCAGTCGCCTCAACGGGGCCCGCTCCGGCCTCGCCGCAGCCTTCCGGCCGGCCGGCCGGCCGCGGATCGGATGCACTCCGGGCTGACGCGGCGCGATAGGTGAAGGTCAGGTCTGGCACTGTTTCGTGGCAGCCGGGGACCAGCCGCTCCAGGCAGCGCCGTCGGCCCGGGCGTGGACGCGGATCGCCACCTTCACCGGGCCGCACACCCGGGTCGTGCTCCCCACGGCGGTGGGGTCGATGGACGCGCCGGGCGCGAGGTAGGTGCGGCCGCTGCCCACCTTTTCCCAGTGGCCGCCGTCGACCACGCGGAAGTACGCCTCGTAGGAGACGTTCAGCCCCTTCTTTCCCGTGTTGCGCGCCTTGATGTACGCCGTGATGTCCCGCGTGGGGAACCTGCCCACGGAGCCCCGATCGGCGCTGATGCAGCCGTTGACCGCCACCCGCCCGGTCGACACGCCTCCTCCACACGCGATGGCCGCGGCGTGCGCGTTGGCCGGCAGTGTCAGCACGGCCAGCGCGGCCGCACCCAGGATCGTTCCGGTACGCCTCAGGTGCAATGTTCCGTCCCTTCTTGGAGCCCGACGTCTCGGAGAGACCATGGCGCGCTTTCGGGCACGTGGGGCAGCACTCTGGGCGGGTTTCGCCCGAATGGACGCAGCGACCGGCGGCAGCGGTGGCAGCCCGGTGGGTCTCACCCGAGACTCGTCGCCAGAGACGACGAGCGCGAGGAAGGACAGCAGCCCATGCCGCGAGCCGAGGAGGAAGACATCGCCGCACGCCCCATCGGTACGGTGGACCAGCGCCCGGGAGGAGCCCCCGGACACCTGCGGACCGTACTCAGGAGGACCAATCTGCTCCCGGCATTCCTGGTGCTCACGGTCATGATGGTGGCCCTGTGGCTCATGGGCATGCCGTTCCTCCAGGCCCTGACGCTCTCGACCGGAGTGAAGATCGCGGTGGCCCTCCTCGAACTCCGCCGCCTGCCCGACCCTCCCGCCAGCTGATACGGATCGCAGGAGCACACCGCGCGCAGCGCGGCGGCGCGAGGGACGCGGGAGGAGCGGCCGTCGTCCACGTTTCGGGCCTGCCCACTACGGCCCTCCTCGCTCTGCCCCGTTCTCAGGCCGTCCGTTGTCCGGGCTGCCTGGAGACGACGATGGCGCAGAGCTGCCGCCGGGTGGGCCCGTATTCACGAAATGGTGCGGGGGACTTCAGCACCGCCGCCGGCTCGGACGGATCGGACCGTGCGTTCGTGGAGCGCGGCGAGGCCGTCCGGTGGGAGGGGGGCGGGGCTGCCGGTGAGGGTGTACCACTCCTCCGCTCCGGTGTACTGGATGCGGAAGTTGACGGTGTCGTCGGGGCCGGGAGTGGTGGTCAGGGTGACGTCGCCGGTGATGACGCCGACCTCGTCCGTCATCGCCCCTCCAGGGCCCGCCTTCACGTGCGCGGTCAGCGCGATCGATGATCCTTGCGGGCAGGCGTGGTGGCCGGGGTGCGGGATGTGCTGGGGTTGTCGGGTGGTCATCGGCAGGTCTCCAGCGTCTCGGTGGGCTTCGTCTTCTCCGGGGAATTCTCCGGGAAATTCTCCGGGGGACCCTGCTCGCCGGCCCTCCGCGGCCCGGCCCTGCGGTCCTGCCCACCGCGTCTACCCGCAAAAGCGCCCCTGTCACGCAGCCGTGGTGACGTTCCTCGTCACCACGGCGTCGATTAGGTGCAGTTGCCACAAGCGTGCCGCGCCGTGTCGGCCCTCAGGGCGTCCACGGTCCGAGCATGTCCTTCATCGCATCGGTCATGGCGAGTTGCAGCAGCGGACCGTAGGTGATCCGCCTGACGCCCAGGCGGCGAAAGCGCTCGAGGTCGTGCTTGACGGGGTGGGCCGTGGAGTTCACGGGAACGGTGACGGCGCCGGTCACCGCTTCGAGCAGGTCGTCGTCGTCCTGAATGCGTACCGGGTAGACGCTGTCGGCGCCGGCCTGTTCCAGCGCCCGCAGCCGCTCGATCGCCTCGTCGAGGACTGCGGAGGCGTCCTGCGCATGCGCGAAGAGGTCGGTACGCCCGTTGATCCAGACCGGGACCCCGGCCTTGTCGGCTGCCGCCCGTAGGCCGGCGACGTAGCGAGCGTGTTCCTCTGTGCTGCGCAGGCGTCCGCCCTCCGAGTGGACGGTGTCCTCGACGTTGAGGCCGACGCCGCCTACCTCGATGAGTCCGGCGATGAGATCCGCGGGCTCCTGTCCGTACCCCGCCTCCAGGTCCACGGACACGGGGATGTCGACGGCCGCGATGATGGGCCGGACGGCGGCGAGCACCTCCTCGAAGGTCTGCCCCTCCTGGTCCTCCGCCCCTCGGGAGGTGGCGAGCGGATGACTGCCGATGGTCAGCGCGGTGAATCCGGCGTCGGCCGCCGTCCTCGCGGACCAGACGTCCCAGACGGTCGGCAGCACGAGCGGTTCGTACTCGGCGTGCAGCTGCTTGAGGCGTTGAGCGCGTTCGACTGTGGTGCGGAAATCCATGCAGAGAAGGCTACTCCCGCAGCGCTACGAAACGCGGGACGGCGCAGGATCTTGCCGCCAGGGGTTCACCGGAAGCTCCGGACGAGCCGTCGCCGCGGGCGCCGCGGTAGACCGGCAGAGCCTTCCCGGGAACCCGCAGCCCTCCGCGTCAGGCGTCTTGTTGCGTTGTTCTTTTTGATTTTTGCGAATGAATGCCTGTCTATTGCATCCCTACGCGCAGCTCCATACGCTCTCGCGCATCAAGGTCAGCGCTGCCGACGCCCCCGCGCCGAACCACCCCCACGGCAGCGGATGTGACGAGCAGTCGGAGGAGATCCAGATGGGTGTCACGCGTCGTACGGTGCTGCAGGCCGTTACCGCCGCCGGGGCCACCGGGGTTGTCGGACTGGCCGGAGTCGTCGGAGCCTCCCCGGCCGCGCTCGCCGACGGCGTACGCACGGCGAGTGCGCCCGGTGACGTCGTCGGCAAGGTCACCGTGGGCTACCAGGGCTGGTTCGCGTGCGCCGGCGACAGCGCCCCGATCAACGGCTGGTGGCACTGGGCACAGAACTGGGGCCAGCCGCCGTCCGCGTCGAACAGGGCCATCGTGGCGTGGCCCGATGTCCGCGACTATCCGACCACGTACCGCACCGCCTTCGGGAACCTGGGCAACGGACAGCCCGCTTCGCTGTTCTCCTCCTACGACCAGTCGACCGTCGACGTGCACTTCCGCTGGATGAAGCAGTACGGCATCGACACCGCCGCGCTCCAGCGCTTCAACCCCACCGGCGGCGAGGGGCCGACCCGCGACGCGATGGCGGGCAAGGTGCGCAGCGCGGCCGAGTCCCAGGGCGTCAAGTTCTACGTGATGTACGACGTTTCCGACTGGACGTCGATGCAGACGGACATCAAGGCCGACTGGGTGAACAAGATGCGGGTCCACACCGGCTCGGCCGCGTACGCCCGGCAGAACGGCAAGCCCGTGGTGTGCCTCTGGGGCTTCGGCTTCAACGACAACCAGCGTCCGTTCACCCCGGATGTCTGCCTGGATGTCCTTAACTGGTTCAAGCAGCAGGGCTGTTACGTGATCGGCGGAGTACCGACCTGGTGGCGTACGGGGGACAGGGATTCGCGGCCCGGCTTCTCCGGGGTCTACCACGCCTTCGACATGCTCTCGCCGTGGATGGTCGGCCGGATCGGCAACGCCGGGGACGCGGACAACTTCTACAACGTCGCGACCGTGCCCGACCTCGCGGAATGCACGGCACACGGCATCGACTACCAGCCGTGCGTCCTGCCCGGCGGGGTGACCGAGCGGCAGCGCGCCCACGGCGACTTCATGTGGCGGCAGTTCTACAACATGGGCCGGGCCGGGGTCCCGAGTGCGTACATCTCCATGTTCGACGAGTACAACGAGGGCAACCAGATCGCCAAGACGGCCGAGTCCCAGCTGTGGGTGCCGACCGGATCGGGCCTCGCGGCCCTCGACGAGGACGGGACCGCCTGCTCGTCCGACTACTACCTGCGCCTCACGGGCGACGGCGCCCGGATGCTGAAGGGGCAGATCCCCCTCACCCCCGTCCGCCCGACCCCGCCGGTGGTCGGCGGGGACACCACGGCGCCGACGCCCCCCGGCAACCTGCACACGACCGCCGTGACCGACACCACCGTGACGCTGGCCTGGACGGCCTCGACCGACGACACCGGCGTGACGGGCTACCGGATCCGCCGGATCACCGCCGCCGGGGCCACCCCGATCGCCGCGGCCCCGGGAAACTCCACCTCGTTCACGGTGACCGGGCTCACCGCCTCCACGTCCTACACCTTCGACGTGCAGGCCCTCGACGCGGCGGGCTCCATCTCCCAGCCGTCCGGGCAGGTGACCGCGGCCACCGCGGCCGACGGCTCCCCCACCGTCGACTTGGCCCTGAACCGGCCGACCGCGGAGAGCAGCCACACCCAGGTGTACGGATCGGGCAACGCCGTGGACGGCCAGCCGAACACGTACTGGGAGAGCGCCAACAATGCCTTCCCCCAATGGCTCCAGGTGGACCTGGGCAGCTCCGTCGGCGTCCGACGCATCGTCCTCACCCTGCCTCCGGCCACCGCCTGGGCCACCCGTACGCAGACCGTCGCCGTCCAGGGAAGTGCTGACGGCGCCGCCTTCGGTCAACTGCTCGGCGCCTCGGCCCGCACCTTCGACCCGTCCACCGGGAACACCACCACCCTGGCCCTGCCCGCCGGCACCGCGGCCCGCCACCTGCGGCTCGTCTTCACGTCCAATACGGGCTGGCCCGCCGGCCAGCTCGCCGAGTTCCGGGTGTACGGGGCCTGACGGGCCGCCAGGGAGACAGACAGACAGGCAGACAGGCAGACAGGCGCAAAAGGGGAGAGCAGGGGTGCCGGGGGCGAGGTGGCCGGTAGCGTGGCAACAGCCGACCCGAGGAGGGGACATGACCCGACGCAAGAGCGCGGCCGAGGTGTTCGACGCGCTGGGTGAGCAGTACGAGGACCTGTTCGGGTCCGTGCCCGAGCAAGGGGCGGCCCTGGACTGGCTCGTGGAGCGGCTGCCCGCCGCAGCCCGGGTGCTGGACGTGGGCAGCGGCACCGGCCGGCCCACGGCGGAGGTGCTCGTCCGCGCCGGGCACGCCGTGACCGGGATCGACGTTTCGGCGGCCATGGTCGAGACGGCCCGCGCCCTGGTTCCAGGGGCCCGTTTCGAGCAGGCCGACGTACGCACGTACGTGCCCGAGCCGGTCGGCTTCGACGCCGTGTGCTCCTTCTTCCCGCTCCTGGTCATGGACCAGTCGGACATCGTGGCCGCCCTCGACCGGATGGCTTCCTGGATCGCGCCGGGCGGGTACCTCGTGCTGGCCACGGTCCCGGGAGACATCCGGGGCCTGGACATCGAGTGGATGGGCCATCCGGTGACCGTCAGCAGCCTGTCCGCGGAGCAGCACCTGCGGCAGCTGACGGCGGCCGGCCTCGAAGTGGTCCACCACCACACCTCGTCCTTCGTACCCGCAGATCCCCTCGCGGGGCCCGAGGAGCACTTCTTCTGCTACGCGCAACGGCCCGCCTGACCTGCATGTCTACCCTTCCTGCCGGTGGGGTCGCAGGCTTCGCTCAGCCGCCGTCCGTCGGCAGCCAGCAGCCGTGCAGCCCGAGCGGGACCCGGACCGGGATGCGGACGCGGGCCACGGGGCCGGAGGCCGGATCCTCGGCCGGGACCACCAGGAACCATGCGGACCCGTCGGTGCGGTCGGTGGCGAACGTCAGCCAGTAGCCGTGGTCCTCGGAGTCCTGACCCGGCACCGGTGCGAAGACCGGCTCCCCGACGGACAGGTCCCCGGCATCCCAGACACGGGCGGTGCCGGTCTCGGCGTCGTGGAAGCGCACGGCGTCGTACTCACCGGGCAGCAGGTCTGTGCGGCCGGTCCCGGTGGCCAGTGCGGCGTGGCGGTGGCGCCGGCCGATGAGCCGGTCGTCGATGCGGGGGAACTCCACCCGGGCGTCGTCCAGCGGGGTCCGGGCCATGGTGCCCGCCACCGGGTCGATGCGCGCGCGTACGAGACCGCCGCTCGCGGGGGCCGCGCCGGGCTCCCGCTCTCCCCCGACGGTCAGCCGGCTCCACTGCACATAGTCCAGGACCACCGGGGCGTCCGGGCCTGGTCCGTCGTCGTACGCGTTCACCGTGTGCCAGAGCCAGAACGCCTCGTCGTCGGCCCAGCGCGGTGGGCCGCCGTCGCGCGGTACGAGGACCACGCGGGTCCCGCGCTCGGGCCGCCAGGCGAGGAGCGGGCCGCCCGTCATGGCCGCGGCCAGGTCGAGGAAGGCGGGTGCGAGGACGATGACCGCGTAGCGGGCGGTGAGAGCCATGTCGTGGATCATCATCGGCTCGTCCACACCGGCGATCGCTGTGGGCCCGCGCGTGACCGCGCCGTCCCGGCCGATGACGGACCAGGTCAGGTACGGCGCTTCGAGGCCGTAGCAGAACACGACCATCTCGCCGGTGAGCGGATCGATCTTGGGGTGGGCCGTGATGCCCATCGGCAGGGCGCCGGCGAAGTCCTCACGGCCGAGCGTCTCCAGGCCGGCGCCGATCCCGAAGGGACACGCGGACTCGGCGAGCGCCAGCATCCGGCCGCCGTGCCGGACGACGTTGACATCCGGCATGTCCCGGAAAGTACCGGCGAGTTCGGGTCCGACCTGGTCGACATCCGGCATGATCATCGACTCCAGCCCGCCCCACAGGGCCCGGCCGACCCGTTCCTCGGCGCGCAACGCGGGAGTGCGGACGAAGCGGTTGCGGTAGCGGGCGCGGCCCTGCGAGAGCCAGATCCCGTGCAGCATGCCGTCGCCGTCGATGGGGTACAGGTAGGAGCCGATCGGGGTGAAGCGCGGATTGGGGCCGTTGCGCAGGTACAGCCCGTCCAGCGCGGACGGGATCTCGCCGGTCACCTCCAGGTCGCCGACGTCGACCTCCTCGCTCACCGGGGCGAACGTGCCCAGCAGGTGCGGAACCCGGGTGGGGTCGAAGCGCGGGGGCGTGTGCGTGTTCACGGAACCTCCCGGAGCGTGCCGGATCCGTTCTTGCCGACACTTCCCAGTGAAACGCGGTCGCAAGGCCTGTGCCAGCCGTCGGGTGTCCGCCGGCCCGGCCTCCCTCTGCCGGGCGGGTGCGCCCTGCGGGTGCGCCGGCCGGGGTGCGAGCCGCCCGAAAGGGTGGATTAGCCCGGGAACTGTGCGTGCACCGGCGCTGCACACCGCACTGTTCAGGGATGTGGAGACCGCGCAGGGGGATGCGGTCAGGGCCGGAAGCGGGGGCGCCGGATGGATGTGGGGGACGTGGGACGACCTGTGGGGCGGCGGCGGGCCTCGTTACGGGAACGGGCCGGCTACCGGTTCGACAGGACGCTGGCCCGCAGCACCGGGACCCTGATGGGCTGGCTGGTGATCACCTGCCTCGCCGTCGTCGTTCCCGTGAGCACCCTGCTCGTGTGGACGGATCCCGGCTCCCCGCGCTCGCTGTCGGGCCGCTTGACCGCTGCCTGGCGGACCAGCGCCGAAACGCTGCGGCTGGGCGCCGTGACCGGAACACCGCTGCGCATGGTGCTCGCGGCCCTGCTCGGGCTGGTGGCCCTGCTGTGCGTGTCGACACTGGTCGGGGTGATCACCACGGGGCTGGCCGACCGGATGGCCGAGCTGAGCCGGGGGCGGTCGACCGTACTGGAAGAGGGCCACATCGTGGTGCTCGGCTGGTCGGACCAGGCGGGCACGGTGGTGAGCGAGCTGGCCGCCGCCCAGGCCCCGGGCCGGCCGAGGACCATCGTGCTGCTCGCCGACCGGGACAAGACCGAGATGGAGCGGGCGCTCGCCGCGCGGATGGGCCCGGGCCGCGGACGGCCGCGTGTGATCTGCCGGAGCGGGCCCGCGAGCGACCCCGGCGTGCTCACCCTGGTCAGCCCGCAGACCGCGAGCACGGTCCTGGTGCTGTCCTCGGGTGAACCGGGCGCCGACGCGGAGGTTCTGCGGATCCTACTGGCGCTGCGCGCGGTCCTCGGTACGGACCCGGACGGGCCGCCGGTGCTGGCGGCGGTGCGCGAGGACAGGTACGAGGAACCGGCGCGGCTCGCCGCCGGCCCGCGCGGAACGGTCCTGCGGACCGACACCGTCACGGCCCGGCTGATCGCCCAGTGCGTGGGCCGCCCCGGCCTCTCCCTCGTCCTGCGGGACCTGCTCGACTTCGCCGGATCCGAGTTCCATGTCGTCGATGCCACCCCCTTTCACGGCGGCCCCTTCGGTGCCGCGCTGCTGGGCTACGCGGACTCCTGCGTCATCGGGCTGCTCACCGCGGACGCCCGTACGGTGCTGAACCCGCCGGCCGGCACCCTCGTCGAACCGGGCAGCCACTTGATCGTCCTCTCCCGCGACGAGGACTCGGCGCGGCCGGAGGACTGCGAGCACCTCGTCGATCCATCGGCGGTCAGTACGGCCGCGCCCCCGCCGGAGAAGGCCTCGCGATTACTCCTGCTCGGGTGGAACCGCCGGGCACCCCTCGTGGTCGGACAGCTCCGCCGGACGGCCCGGCCCGGCTCCGTGCTCGACGTGGTCACGGACCTCACCGTGCCCGGGCCCCGGGCGTCGGAGCCGGTCCCGGCGACGGATCCGGGACCGGGACCGGGACCGGGATCGGGACCGGGATCGGGATCGGGATCGGGACACGGGCCGATGGCGGAGCTGGAGCCGGAGCCGCGCCACGATCCGCAGCGGGATGCGACGCCGGTCCCGTCTCCGCTCGCCGTGCACTTCCGATCCGCACCCCTGTCCCACCCCGAGACCCTGCTGGGCCTCGACCTCTCCCGGTACGACGGGCTGGTCGTCCTCGGTCCCGAACCGGGCGAGGGTCCCGACCGTCCCGACGACTGGACGCTCGTCACGCTGCTGGGACTGCGCCTTCTGGAAGAGAGCACCGCCCGCAAGCTGCGCGTGGTCACCGAGCTCACGGACGACAGCAACCGGCCCCTGGCCCCGGTCGATCCCGGCTCCGACGTCATCGTCAGCGGCTACCTGTCCGGACTGGTCATGGCGCAGATCACCCAGAACCGGCACCTCGCCCCCGTGTTCGCCGAGCTGTTCTCCGCCGACGGCAACACGGTACGGCTGTGCCCTGCGGGGACGTACGTGCGCCCGGGCAGCGAGGCGAGCTTCGCCACCGTCGTCGCCGCGGCTCGCGCACGCGGGGAATGCGCCATCGGATACCGGCTGCACGAGCGGCGTGCCGTATCGCCGGACCACGGTCTCCGGCTGAACCCGCACAAGGCCGAACGCCACCGTTGGACCTCCGAGGACGAGGTGATCGTGGTGTCGGCCGACCCCGCCGCCGGGCGCAGCGATCCCACGACCGACCGGTCACGACCCGTCTCGGCCGGGTAGGAGCCGGGCCGCCTCCGGCGCCGTCGAGCCCGGACGGGGACCGCACGCGGGGCAGCGGCGCCGTACACGGGGCTGTCGACCGTTGTGCGCGGGCCCTTCGGTCCCCACGGAACGGACGTCCGGCCAGTGGCCTCGCCCCTTCCCCTCCGGTTGGCTGGAAAGTCGTGCCATCTACTTGGAGGGGACCGCCCGAGATGAACCTGCGGCCCGCAGTACCTTCTGCTCCCACCCGCGCGCGGCCCGCTACCGACGGATCCGGCCGCCTTCTGGTGGCCCTCGGAAGCGGCTCCCGGGAAGCCGGGCTGATCCTCGACGCCGATCCTCGGGCAACTGCCCTTCTCGGCATGGACCCTGCCGAGCTGGTCGGACTCCCCCTTTCCGCGCTCGCCCCCTCCGGCCATGCGGGGCCGCTGTCCCGGCTCCTGCTCGACGTCGCCCTGTCGCATCCGGCGGCCCCGCCGGCTCCCCCGGTGACGGGTACGGGTCCGGTGACGAGCACGGGTACGGGTACGACGGTGGCCGGTCCTCCCGTGACCCGGAGCCCGCTGGTGCTGCGGAGCGGGGACGAGGCCGTGCTGTGCCTGGTGTCCGCCTGGGCGGTCGACGGGCCCGACGGCCGCCCGGCCGCCGTGGTCGAGCTGGAGCAGTCCTCCTCCGCCGACTCCGCCAGCTGGGCGATGCTGCACGCGATGGCCGCGCTCCGGGGCGAGTCCGTCTGGGCCTACGACGAGGAACACGACCGGTTCTGGTGGGTCGAGAACTCACTGGAGTACAACGGGCACCACAGTGCCGGGGAGTTCCCCCTGCGGAACGTGCTGGACCAGCTGCACCCCGATGACGCGGCTCACGTCGAAGACGCCTTCTGGGCGCTGCGCCGGGGCGAGCGCGAAGTGGTCAACATCTGCTTCCGCTATCCCGACGGGGAAGGCGGCTACCGCTCGCTGCACTCGGTCTCGCGCATCATGCGCATCGGCTTCGACGGGACGCGCCGGATCGTCGGGTCCACCGCCGACCGTACGGACGCCGACGAGCACGAACGGGCCGTGGCCCGCGAGCACTCCCGGCAGAGCCGGCTGGTACGCGAGCTCGCCGCGGCGTTCGTAGGGGCCAAAACGGAGGAGGAGCTCACGGACGCCATCCTGCACAAGGTGGCGCCCGCCTTCGCCGGAACCGGCACCCTGCTCGCCTTCGTCGAGAACGAGCGGCTCCGGGTCACCTTCGGCGAGGGCATCGACCCCGCCATGGCGCGTTCCCTGCACGGCATGAGCCTGGACGCCCCCAAACCCCTGGCCCATGCCATCCGTACCGGCCGCACCGAGGTCATCGGCTCCAGGGAGGCCTATCGGGCCGCCTGGCCGAAGGCCCACGGCCTGCTGGACGCGACGACCGCGGAGTCCTTCCTGATGGTGCCGTTCGCCGCCGAACGCGGCAGACCCCTGGGCGGCTGGGTGATCACCTACGACACCCCCCACCGCACCACGGAGCAGGAGAGCACCCTCCTCGGGGTGATCGCCGAGCTGGCGGGCCAGGCCTGGGAGCGGATCCGTCTGAGCACGGCCCGCCTGGAGCTCGCCGGGGCGCTCCAGCGGGACATGCTGCCCGCCGAGCTGCCCGCCATCAGGGGCTTCGAGATCGCGGCCCGCTACCTGCCGGCCAATGAGGGCCTGGAGGTGGGCGGTGACTGGTACGACGTGATAGCCCTGCCGGACGGCGGAGTCGCCTGCATCATCGGTGACGTCCAGGGCCACAACATCCAGGCGGCCGCGCTGATGGGGCAGGTCCGTACCGCCATGCACGCCTACGCCTGGGAGGACCCCTCGCCCGACCGTGTTCTGGAGCGGACGAACGAACTCATGCTCCAGATGGGGGCGGCCGGTTTCGCGACCTGCCTCTACGCACTGCTCGATCCGCTCGGCCGGGTGGTTTCGGCCCGGGCGGGGCACGTAATGCCCGTCGTGTGTACGGCGACCGGGACCTCGGCGCCGGAGACGCCCGGCGGACTCCCGCTGGGCGTGCAGAACGGCACGACGTACCCACTGACCCACGGCCACCTGGGGCCGGGCGAAACCCTCGCCCTGCTCACGGACGGGCTCGTGGAAGGGCCGCGCCTCAGCCTTGACGACGGTACGGCGCTGGTCTGCCGGACGCTGGAGGGGTCCCGGGGCGCGCCGGTCGAGGAGATCGCGGACGCCTTGATGTCCTGTGCCGGGGCCACGCGGCACGACGACGACCGGGCCGTTCTGGTCGTGCGGCGCGCGATGGCTGCCTGATGGTCCGGGTCGGCCCGGACCTGGACGGTTCGGCGGTCCCGGTTCTGAACGGGGGACGTCCGGCTGTTCGTTGCCGCCGCCCGCGTCAGCCGATGTGCGCGGTCGAGCAGCGGACGTTCACGTGCTCGGTCGTCTCCAGACGCATCCGCGCCCATGCCGTGTCCTGCTGCTCCTTGCCGAAGAGGACCGTCCCGGTCACGTCGTCATCCCTGCCCTGGTGCGGTCTGTACCGACCTCATGCTAGGTACGGTGCGCCTGCCCGCGGTGCGGCATTGGTCCCCGGACTGCGGGCCGTACGCCCCCTGCGGGCAGCGGGCCCTGCTGTCGGCTCAGCCGGTGGAGTCCGCGTTCGGTGCGAGGTGCAGCTGGTCGCCGGTGCGGGTGATGCCGAACCGGGCGAGGGCCTGGGTTGCCGGGCCCTGCAGGACGGCGCCGGTGGCGGCATCGAAGGAGGAGTTGTGGCAGGGGCACAGGAAGCGGCCGTCCTTGGGCGGGTTCACCGTGCAGCGCGAGTGGGTGCAGAGACCGGACAGGGCGGTGTACTGCCCGGCTTTCGGCTGCTGGACGTAGACCGGGTCTCCGCTCCCCGGCGCGGAGACCCGTAGCGCACCTCCCACCGGAACGGAGGCGGCCGGGAACCCGGGTACCGACGGCTCGGCGGAAGCCGAGGGAGCGGCGCTGGTGCGCGGGCGGGTGCGGGCTGCCGCCGCTCCGGTGAGCAGGGCCGCTCCGGTGACGGCCAGGGTGGCGATGGCGCCGTCCAGCAGGATCCGACGGCGGACGTGGAGCCGGGCGCCCGCGGTGCCGGCCGCCGGGCGGCTGTGGCGGGCCATCAGCGCGTCCAGGGAGAGGTGGGGCGTCCCGACGATCATCAGCGGCAGCCAGGCCACCAGGTAGATGAGGTCGTTGCCCAGGTAGTACGGGTGGACGCCCCAGCTGACGCTCAGCCACAGGGTCAGGTTGAGGGCCGCCCCGGCGAGTGCGGCCGTCCTTCCCCACAGGCCGAGCAGGGTGCCGAAGCCCACCGCGAGCTCGCCGAAGGCCATGGCCAGTCCGCTGGGCAGGGGCGCGGCGGCGGCCCGGTCGAGCAGCGCGCCGATGGGGCTGTGCGCCGCCGCCGCGTGGGCCTGTGCGGCCATGGACGCGGCATCGGTGAGGCTGCCCAAGTAGTGCGGATCGGCAAGCTTGTCCAGACCGGCGTAGACGAAGGTGGCACCGAGGAAGAGCCGTAGCGGCAGCAGCGCGTAGCGGCTGACGCTGCGATCGACGCCGCCGCTGGCGCCGCCGACGGCCGGGTGGGCGTGGGCGTGTGCGTGGGCGTGTGCGTCTGGTCCGGCGGCTATGGGAGCGGTCGTGCCGGGTGGCTGGTCCATGGCGGGGGTCCGATCGGTGCGGCGGGCGGACGGATGCGGAAGGGGTGGAAGGGGTGGAAGGGGTGGAAGGGATGGGGAGGCGGGAGGCGGCGGGTCCGGGAGGGGTGGAGCCAGGCGGCCCGCTGTTGCGTCAGTCGGCGGAGCTGCTGGTGGGGGCGGCCCGCCGGCAGTTCGCGTTGGCCTCGCCGCTCAGCTTCGGGCAGAGACTGGTCCTGGCCGCCGTCTTGTCCCCGTAGTTGACGTTCCAGTAGCTGACCATTCCCGCCGCACAGTCCTGCCGCTGCCAGGCCGCCGGGGCCCGTTGGCACCGCTCGGCCACCCAGACCGGGCGGTCGATGTTGTACTTCATCGTCCTCGATCCCATGCCCCGCGAGCAGTCCGAACGACTGCCGCTGGTCGGCGCCTTGAGGCACCAGGCGAGTCCCTGGACGAACGCCTCGGGGTGGGCGGCGTAGTCGTGGGTCTGCAAGTAGTAGATGGGTGCGTAGAAGTAGCAGGCGCTCTGGTGGGTCGGCGGCTGCTCGGCGCACGGGTACTGGGGCTCGGCGGCCAGCTTGTCGGCCGGGAGCTTCGCCAGGGCGGTGGGATCGCTCTCGTCCGGCTCGAACAGCTGCATGAAAATGCCCTCGGAGCAGGCCCACACCTGGTAGTTCTTGGGGAAGCGGTCGCACATCTTTTCGGCGGCCGCTACGTCCAGGTGCGACACGAACATCGTGCCGTGGCCTATGCCGTGGATACAGGCCCCGGTCTGCGCAGGGCTGCACAGGGTGGTGACGGCGGTGGCCGGATTCGGCATCTCCTGCAGCTTCTCCTCCACCACCCCGTGGAGGTAGCCGGAGCCGCAGACGTCGTTGGGGAAGCTCATCGCCTTGGCGACGTCTCCGTGGTACATCGTCAGAGCGGTGTGTCCGAGGTCGTGGGCGATGGGGTGACAGAAACCGTCCACGTAGGGGGACTTGACGGTGATCCGCTCCAGGTCGGCGAGTGCGACACCGGGGTCCTTCGCGGTGGCCTCGGCAACCAGGTAGTTGCGCAGGGTGCTCAGCGTCCACACCGCCGGAACCGTGGGGGCAGGGGAAGGCGACGTGGTGGAGGGTGCGGTACCCGACCTGGCCGGTGCTCCGGGCGTCATCAAGGCCGCCGCGGCCCCCGGGGCCGGACCGGCGCCGCCCGACCAGGGAGTGGTGGCCACGGCCCAGACTCCGGCGACGCACAGGTAGAACGCCAAGAGCAGAGCGAGCGGTCGGTACATCGGCAAGCCCCCGGCAGGCAGTATGCAGCTGTGGCACGGGGCACACCGCCCCGTCCTCGATCCGAGCAGCACCCGGACCGACCATCATGCGTTCGCACCGGCCGGAGCGTCTTGGATATATCGGAAAACGATGGGAGATCCCGGGGAACAGTCCCGACCCACTCCCCCACTTGCCCCGCCTGCTCGGCGCCGGCCTGGTGCAGGAAGCGAGCCGGCGGGCCAACTGCGCCCAGTCCGGCCCGACATCACGTCACCGAGCACCGAGGTGTCCGGGACCGGGCCGGAGGCTGTAGCTCGGCCTGGCCCGGGAGCGGGGCGCACGCCGCCCCCGGACAGCATGGCGGTGCGTACGTCACCCGCTGCCGGCGTGGCGTACGCACCGCCCGTCAGCGGTTAGGCCGGGTCGCAGTAGAACTCGCCTGCCGCCCCGGGCCACTCACAGCCTTCGGCGTGGCTGACACCGACCGAGCCGAGCGATACGAGTACGGCCATGGCCAGTACCGTCAGAGCCTTGCGAAGTGCCGTCACGGTTTCCCCCCTTGACGTGTGCGCAGCCGGACCGGCTGCGTCAGCAATGAAGCTAGGGCCGGAACGTGGGCTACCGAAGGCGTGGTTCAGCCAATGAGCGCCCGATAAACGATGGCTGGTAGGGGCGCGGCCCTTCGAAAGGCGGCTTGACCACCGCTGCGTAGCGGGAAAAGACCCATGACGCCCGTCACCCGATCCGCTTCCGCTCCCGCTCCCGCTCCCGCTCCCGCTCCCGCTGCTGAGTAGCCGTCGCCCGACGGCGGATACTCCCGGCCCGGAACCTCGGCGACACGCCGCACCTACTCCGCCCGCCCCCGTCCGGCGCCGGGGGCCGTACGTCGGTCCGCGCCCCGGGGCCCCGGGAGTGCGCGCACCGGCATCGCACCGCGCGGTCACTCGTTTCATCGCGCAGATCCCCCCGACACGGCCGCTGGAAAGTACGATCAAGCAATGTCTGACATGACCGAAACCACGCCCGGATGGCTGACCACGGACGAGCTCGAAGTGGCCAGGGCCCAGATGCCGATCCTGTACGTGACAGCAGTTCCCGTACGGGTAGACGAGAGCGGCGAAGTCACCAGCATCGGGCTGCTGCTGCGCATCGGCCCGGACGGAACGGTCAGCCGGACCCTCGTCTCCGGACGCGTCCTGCACCACGAGCGGGTCCGTGACGCTCTGTTGCGTCATTTGGAGAAGGACCTCGGGCCGGTGGCTCTGCCCCGTATCCCCGCGTCCCTCCAGCCCTTCACCGTCGCCGAGTACTTCCCCACCGCCGGCATCACCGCCTATCACGATCCCCGCCAGCACGCTGTGTCGCTGGCCTACGTCGTCCCCGTGGTCGGCGACTGCCGGCCCCGGCAGGACGCGCTGAACCTGGTCTGGTTCAGCCCCCAGGAGGCCGCCGACCTCGCCGTCCACAACGAAATGCCGGGCGGCCACGGCGTGCTGCTCAAGCAGGCACTCGCGCACACAGGACACACCTACTGAGAACACCGCGCCGCAGCGGCCGAACCTCGCCCCGACCGACCCTGACGGGGTGGATCAGGTACCGTCACAAGCCGCTCACGGCGCGCCGCGAAGAGCACCCCAACACCACGAGCGCGGCGTCCCCTTCCGGGGGCGCCGACGCCGGGGCGGCCGCGGGCGCCGCGCCGGATACGGCCGCCCACGACCAGCGCGGATCCAGCTGACCGGGAGCCACGGCCTCAACCACATTGCCCGCTCGGCCCGTAGGCGGGTACTCCCAGGCCGCCATCGGCGGCTTCCTCGGCGACGCCCGGGTGCAACCGGCTCGGCCGGGGCGGCGCCCGCCCAACCCCCGTCGACACCACTCCCCCGGCGGACTCCGAGGTTGTCGACATCGCGAAGCTCATACCGGCCGGCGCGGGTTCCTGACCCTCCAGCGAGCATGGCGTATGTCCAGCAAGTCGGTTTCCACACCCGGAGCAACGGCCTGATCGGCCGACCGACAGTGCACCAGGCTCGTTGGTTCACGAGCGGTTCACGAACGGTTCATGAGCGGGGATCCTCTGACGGAGCGTCTTGCGCACGATGTCTGCGGGGGCGCGCTTTGCGCCGCTCGCTCCTGGAGGACGCAAACACACGCTCCTCCTTCCCAGGGGGCGCGGCGCACTGGGGCACCGCCCGGGACGTCCCATCGGTACGGCGTTTGGCGTCGTGTGAAAACCCCTTGCTCCCCGGTCCGCCTGCTTGGTGGGATGCAGGGGCTTCGACGGCGGGAGGGGACGGCTTGGCGGTGTTCGGGTGTGCGGGCTGCGGTGCGGTCCTGACGGCGGCGGTGTCGGAGGTGGCATTGCCGATTCACCTGGCCGACACGCACTGGGAGACGCTGCACCCGCCACTGCTGGAGGCCGGGTACTACGCCGTCGACCCCGCGCCGTACGGGCCGCCGTGGCGGCAGTGGGACGAGGTCGGGGCGCGCGAGGCGGCGAAGCGGGGGCGCTTCGCGCCGTCTGGCACGCTGTCCAACGGACCGTCCGACACCGTCGTTCTCGCGCCCGGGGACATGCATGGCACCGGGCTGATCCTCGAGCGGGCCGGGGGCTACTGCATGGGGATCGACGGGAGGGACGGTCCGAACCTGGCCTGCCTGGGCTGCGATCTGCCGGTGGGAACGAGGATGGACGACTGTGGGTGCTGGCAGGTCGTCCGGCTCGTTCCACAGGCAGTAGTGCGGCTGCCCGGCCCGCCGGAGCGGCCGATCATGGACTGGGCGGAGCTGCTCGCCACCGGCGCGCTGCGGCACCGGCTGAGCGAGTACCGGGACATCCCGGCGGGCGTGGCCCTCGCCCAGGTGGTGGTGGCCGCCGGGGGCGCGTCGGTCGAGGTGGCGCCCGGGCCGCTCGCGGAGCTCCTCGGCCGGGCACTCGGCGCTCTGCTGCCTGCCGGGGAAGGTGCGAAGCGGCTGGACCTGGCGGGCCCGGGGTTCGGTGAGCCGGCCACGGACCTGGTGCTGGTGCCGGTCCATCCGCAGACCGGAGACATGTGGCGGCCGCGCGCCGGGCCGGTGCCGGTACCCATGGATGCCGCGCTCTGGGCCGAACTCGCCTTCCCGCCCCACCGAACCCGGCTGCCGGTGGTCGGCGGGCTGCCGGCAGGCGTGGAGCGGGACGACCCGCTGCCGTCGCACCCGTGGTACCCGTTCCAGCCGTCCAGGGAGGCGTTCCGGTACACGCTCGCGCGGATGCCCGCCGTCAGGGAACCGTGGCTGCGGGCGATCCACGACCGAGGATGCTGACCCGCCAGAGGTGGTGCGTGCCAGGTCAGTAGCGGCGTAGGCGGTCTGGGAGCAGACATCGCGGCTTCCTTCCAGCCCCGCCCTTTCAGCCCGGCACCGCTCCCGGCGGCGGGTGATTCCGCGGCCGCCGGCCCGGTGGCCGCGCTACGGGGCCTTGGCCGCCGCGATGCGCTGCTTCCGGGAGTTGGCCGCCCACCCTACGCCCTGCGCTCGGCGCTCTGCGCGTTCTTCCGCAATCGGCCCGCGGAGGTGTGGGTGTCACCGATAGCGTCGTAGCGCCAATCCGAACGGTGGATGGGAGGGGCCGATGCCGACGACGGTGGTGGGGTTCCGGTTGGGCAAGGCCGCGACCAGCCGGCAGGTGACTGTGTTGGTCACCGAATCCGGTGTGCTGCACCGCTCCCACGGCGTGTACGGGCAGCCGCCCAGGCTCGATACGCCGAAGCTGCCGTTCCGCTATCTACGCCCTGACCTACAGTGGACGCGGGGTGAGCATGTGCTGACCGGCCCGATCAGTGCCCTGAGGGAACACCACGCCACTGCCGTGAAGAACGGCTACGACGAGGTGCTCGTCCCGCCGGCGTGCGTGCGCCTGGAGGTGGAGGAGCATCCGCTGCCGCCGAGGGAGAACCCGCGCGCTCGTCCGCACCCCGAGCTGACCGAGGCGTTCCTCGGATCCGCTCCCCACACCGCGCAGCCGCTGGACAGCGCGGTCGATGCCTTCCGGGGCGCGCTCGGCCTGCCCGTCCGCCTGCGGAACGTGACGTGGCGGCCGCGGCAGACACCGGTCCCGCCCCGGATCGAGGCCATGCTCCGCACTCTTGCCCACGGCACCGCGATCGCTTCGCCGGATCGGCTGGGCGTGGGCTGGAGCATCACGCCCCGGACCGTAACGCTGCGCGCCGGCCGGACAGTGCAACCCCTCGACCGCCAGGCCGTACTCGAACTGCAAGCCGCCCTCACCGCCTGGCTGCGCTTCTCACAGCCGGAGCCGCAGCCGCCGAAGTCGCCGAAGGCGGAGTGAGACGTATCCGGGGCGGGCCGGCACGGGCTGCCCGGCTCCCTTCTCCAGGAAGCAGACGTAGCCGGCGATCCAGTGTCCCCCCTGGGAGGGCGCCGTACTACCTGGTCACCCTGTCACGTCCGCGGCGACGCCCGGCTGCGGCCGGGTCCGCGTGCCCCAGCGGGCAAGGGAGGGGCCGGCAGCGCCCAGTGCCGCGAAGAACAACGCCAGCAGCAGCCAGCCCGTCGTGCCGAGGCCGAGCACCAGGGTGGTGAGGATCGCGGGGGCGAGAGCCTGGCCCGCGCTGAAGCCGAGGCCGAGGACACCCTGGTACTGGCCCTGGGCGTGGTCGGGGGCGAGACCGAAGCCCAGGGCGAAGCCCGCCGAGGACTCCCACACCTCTCCCAGGCTGTGCACGAAGATCGCGGCCAGGACCAGTCCCGCTGCCGCCCAGACCGGGGTGTACGCCGCCAGCGCCATCATCGGGCAGCTGACGAGGAAGAGCAGCCCCGCGATGCGAAACGCCCGGCCGCCGTCGTGCGGGGTTTCGATGCGGGAGCCGATCCTGGTCTGCATCAGTACGCAGAAGGCGGAGTTGACGGCGAACAGTGCCGCCACCGTCCAGCGCGGCGCTTCGGTGTGTTCGGAGATCCAGATCGGCAGGAGCAGGGAGACCACCGGGTATTGCAGTCCCATGGCCCCGTAGAGGGCGGTGAACGCCAGGAACGGGCGGTCGGAGAAGGCGATCCAACGACGCTGCTGCGGCGGTGGCCCAAGCACCGGATAGCGGGGCAGGAGGAGCAGGAGGAGCGCGCACAGGGCGAAGCTGGCCGCGTTGCCGAGGATCAGCGTGACATAGGCGCCGCGGGTGTCCGCGGCCAGCGCCAGCCCGGCACCCACCGTCCCCAGGACGACGCCCAGGTTGACGAAGGTACGCAGCTTCGCCCGGAACACGGCCGGGCGCTCACCCCCGACCCGGACCACCAAAGCGCCCCAAGCCGCCCCACCCGCCGCCGCGGCGATCTGGTCGACCGTCGCGATGACCGTGAGCGCGGCCCAGCTCTCGACGAGGACGAGGGCCGCCATCGATATCGCCTGGACCGCGAGGGCCACCATCATGATCGTGCGCGCCCCGCGCCGGTCGGCGAGATGCCCTCCGGGTATCCCCGCGCACAAGCCGATCAGTCCCGCGATGGTGAGCGCCGCACCGACCTGCACCGCGGGCAGGCCCACGACCAAGGTGAAATAGAGCGCCGACGCCGCGTTGAACAGACCGTTGCCGACCCGGTTGGTGAAACTGGCGGCGATCAGCACGCGCTCCGGCCTGCTGTCCCCCGCCATGCTGCCTATTCGGCCTGCCAGGCCCCCCTTGATCATGGACGGCAGGCTAGCAACGGATCTGCCCGGTCCGCTCGTCCTTGTCGAGCGCCCCGAGCAGGAGCATCACGGCCCGCGCCTCGTCACTGCTGATCCGCTTCGGGCGCGGCGCCGTGACGCCGTCGGGAAGCACGTCACGTCCGGCAAGTCTTCGTCCGTACCCGGAACAACGCAGCACCGGCCCGGCCATCACCGCACGGAAACTGCACGGAAGCCGTACGAAGCCGCACAGTCCTGAATCGGGACGCCCTACCCCAGCCCAACGAGGACGATGAACCACAGGCCGGCACCGTTCCAGACCTGCTGCGCGATCACGAAGCCCAGGAACAGGGCGAGCATGCCGGGGAGGAAACGGAAGGGCGAGGGCTTCAGGGACGGGAACCCGAAGATCATGAGCAGGATCGAAACTGGCCGGTCGGTCACGGTGGAGTACGGGCCGCTGCGGGCGTCGGCCGTGGAGGGTTCTCCGGGAGAACCCGGCGGGGTGTCGGAGTTGTGCCACCGGCCTTCCTCTCGGAAGGGCGGCGCGACGTACGACTCGGTCCTGTCCGCGCTGGACACTACCCACCACTCGTCATCCGTGTCGCCGGTGTCACCGGTGTCCGTGCTGGTCCCGGGGTTGTCCGGGGTTGTCCCGGAGAACCCCTCACCCGGTGCGCGCGGCGTGTGGACGACTTCGCCGACGACTACACCGGGATCGAGTTGGCGCTCGTAGCCGATGCTCCGGCCGGCCTACTCGACGGCTTCGCGCCCGTGTTCCAGGAGCGCCCGGGCCGTGCTGAGCGCGGCTTCGGACTCCTCCAGGTCGGCGTCGTAGCCGGAGAAGTCGAACACAGCGGCGGGCAGGGCGACGGCGCCGGCCGTCGGGGCCCTGTCCGCGCCCGGGGCTGCGGTGCGGAGCCGGGTGATCTCGTCGTTCAGCTCACCGACCACCCGCTGCGCCTCCGCGGCCGTCCTGAGCGCCTCGTCACGGTCGCGCACCGCCTGCAGCAGAGCCGCCCGCATCCGTTCCCCGCTGTCCTGCAGCTGGTCCATACGCTGCTGCACCTCGGCGAGGGTGAGCCGGAGCGCCCGGCCGGCTCTTGATCTCGGCGCTCAGCCGGTCACGGTCCTCGGTCAGCTGCCTGCGTCGGAACCGGATGGCAGGCCCCTGAGACCTCACAGGAGGCCCTGATGACCAACCGCATGCCCGACCATCCCGGCTCCCGCCCCAAAGTGCTGATCACGCTCATCGGCGCGGTGACTGCGGATGCTGGGTGCGCAGGCTCGTAGCTCCTCAGCCCTGGGGGCTTGCGGTGCCCCGCCGAGTGACCCCGGACGACACGCGGCTGCGGGGCGCCCGCCCACAGGGGCAAGGCCGGCCGGGACCCGACACGGAAGCACGGCTCCACGGCGGCCGTGACGGTCCTCCTGAGGCTTGGGCCGGTGACTCCATCGAGGAGGCGTACCGTGATCGTCGCCCGTCTACGGCCACGGGGCGGGCGCCCCGATCGCCCTGGACGCGCGGACCGGCGCGGACATGCCCACCAGGCCCGAAGCCGCACCGCTCCTCGTCAACGGCTATGTGGGACTGGTCCTTGAGAACAAGCGGCTTTCGAGCTACCCGGCCGGCGGCTGAACCGTGGGGCAAGGAGACACTCGCTGACGCCGCCTTGGCGGTGATGCCGTACCGCTCCGGAACGTACGGGAGGCCGGGCGGCGACCGGCTTACGCCCCGTCGGCGAGGATCAGTTCGGCCATCGCAAGCAAGCCTCTGAAGACCCTGAGTCCCTCGCTGTACTCCGCCGAACGCGCCAGCAGCGCTACGGCCGCGCGGAGCTCCGGTAGACAGTCCCGGAGAACCTCGACGTGGCCCGGGCCGGGAACTCCATCGTTCTTGAGGTAGGTCGTGACGCAGCCGGCCATGTTGAAATCCAGGTACGCCAGATCATGTCTGTGATCAAACGGCACGTCGGGGAACGGCCCGGGGTGGTGCGCGGCCCACAGGAGGGCCACCTCGCTGACGATCGCCCGGTGTCGGTCGGGCCCGGGAGGCGGGATGAGAGTGGTCACAAAGCGATCCTCCCGCACACGCCGGACCCCACCCGCCGCCGGGCCTCCTTCGACCTTGCCGACATGCTGACCTGACCTCCGCCCCTTGCCCGATGGCACATCAGAGCACTCAGGAGCTGAGAGCCGGTCAGTGGCGATGCCCCGGCCGTAGTCAGCCGCCCAGCACCGTGTCGCGCCGGGCGTACCAGCGGAGGGAGTCGCGGATGCCCACGGTCCTCGGGCATCCACGTGCGGACGCCCGACATGTACGTACGGATGGTGTTGGCGGGCGCGGACTTGTCGCGCCAGCGCTGCGCCGTGCCCGGGACACCTCGAAGTCCGTACGGGTGTACGTCAGCGCGTCCGCCTCCTTGGGAACGGCCTCCCCCGGGTACAGGAGCGTGTGCTGGTCGACCAGGGGCCGAGGGCTGTGCGACGGGTACGCCGCGGGTACGGGTAGCAGCTCGCCCTCCACAACCACCTCGGCCTCGACGATCTCGTCGCTCTCCCGGTCGTCCGCTACCGATGACTGCTGATGTTCGCTCATGGGCCGCTCCCCCGACGATCGTTTCTGGGCAACCACCCTTGTATGACGGGAACTTATACAAGGGTGGGGGACGCAGTCCCGTGACGGCGGACCGAACAATGTTCTGCTGCCGCGCCGTCGGCCGGCGAGGTCGGCGGCGGCGTAGTGGACGGGGCCGCGAGGGCGACGCGTTGGGCCGGTGCGGGATGGAAGCGGGGCGTGACCGGGTGGGGGGTCAGGAGGCGGCCTTGCTCAACTTCTTCCAGGCTTCGTAGTCGATGCTCCAGTCGGCGTATCCGTTGCCGGGGCCGTCGACGTTCTTGATGGCTTCCTGGCCCTTGATCGTGATCAGGTCGCCGAGGATGGTGTTGTCGAAGACCCACTTCGAGTCGGCGGGGGTCATGCCGATGCAGCCGGCGCTGTGGTTGGTGTTGCCGACGTACTTCTGCGCCTCGGGAACCCCTTCGTGGAGGTAGGCGCCGGTGTCGGTCACCCGCATGCCCCAGTTGACCACCACGTCGTAGTCCACCGGCCCGCCCACGGACGCGGAGGTCATGTGCACCTTGGGTTCCCGGGTCTTGAGGGCGTAGGTGCCCAGTCGGGACTGGCGGCCCTTGACGGGCTGCCCGCCGGACATGGGGATGGACTTCACCACCTTGCCGTCACGCTGGACAATGAGCTGGTGGGTGTCGAGGTCGGCGGTCAGCTGCTGGTCTCGGCCGATCTTGAACGTGCGGTCCAGGTCGCGGTCGAAGTGCGCGCCGCCGGGGTCGACCGTGGTGAGCGTGCCCTTGACCGTGACGTCCGTGCCGGGCTTCCAGGGGTCCTTGGGGCGCCAGTCCAGGCGGTCGTGGCCCGAGGGTGTGGTCACCCAGCCCCAGGAACCCTCGGTCGGGGTCGACGCGGTGACCGTCAACGCCTTCTCCACCGCGGCCTTGTCCTGCACTGGCTTCTCGAACTCCAAGGACACCGGCTGACCGGTGCCCACCGTCTTGCCCGCCCCCGGAATCAGGTCGAAGTCCAGTACGGCTCCCGTGGTCACCTTCGGCGGAACGGCCGCCTGCGAGGCCGCGGCGTGCACACCCGCCACGTCGGCGGACACCTTCGAGTCGTCCGCCCGAGCCGTGTCCCCGCCGGAGCCGCAGGCTGTGAGGAGCAACAGCCCGGCGACGGCGGCGAACAGCGGGGCCGCGGGGCGGCCACGACCGAGGGCGGAGGCCGCCGGGGTCGTCTGGGGGTGAACACGGATCATGGTGGACGGCTCTTCTCTGGAAATGGGCTGGTACAGCTGTGAGGACGGCTGCCGGTGGACCACCGGTTCTTATCTGCTGATGACCGTTGTGTGACAAACCTCAGGCCCGTCTCGTCGCGGGTCGACCAGGCCGGCAGCTCGCGGCACGGGCGGCCAGGCAGTGGGCGCCGGGCCAGGCGGTCCGAGTCCAACCGTGCAGGGCGGGACCAGAGGTGTCGAGGAGCAGGATGAGCGGCCCATGCTTCACGGCTTCACGGATTCATGCCCTCGACCCCGGCTGCCGTGGTCACGGTGCGTCTGCTGTTCACGAGCTGTCCTCGTGGCGGAAGACGGCCGTTGAGCCTGGGCCGGGACCATCGGGCCGTCCTTCCCATGACCATGTCAGGACGGAATTTCCGTGAACCGATCGATCGCCCACCGTGGGCGTCGCGCCCTTGCCCGTTTCCTCGTCGCCGGCCCGCTGTTGGCCGCGGGCGCGCTGAGCGGTGTGCCGGCGGCGCACGCCGCCGTCGGCGACTCCATCCGCATCAACGAGGTGGTGACCACCGGCAGCGTCAACGACTCCATCGAGCTGTTCAACAAGGGCACCGCCGCGATCGACGTCTCGGGCTGGATCCTCAAGGACAACGACAAGGACCACACGTACAAGATCGCCGCGGGAACCACGCTGGCCGCGGGTGGGTACCGGGCGTTCGACGTCCACGACAAGTTCGGCCTGGGCTCCGACGACCAGGCCCGTCTCTACCTTGCCGACGGCAAGACACTGGTCGACAGCTTCTCCTGGAGCACCCACTCCGATCCGTCCTGGTCGCGCTGCCCGGACGGCACCGGCGCCCTCAAGCAGGCCACGACCGCGACCCTGGGCGCCCCGAACAACTGCGGCACCTCCGGCGGCGGGGGTTCGGCCGATCCGGTGGCATGGCCGGGCAGCAGCAGCGTGGCGACCGCGGATGCCTCCAACGTGTTCGGCCAGGATCTGAGCGGCCTCTACCAGGAGGGCGACGTGCTGTGGGGCGCGCAGAACAGCGGAAAGCTGTGGCGCCTGGTGCGGGACGGCTCGACCGGCTGGAAGCCGGACACGGGCAACGGATGGTCCTCCGGCAAGACCCTGCGCTTCACCGGTGGCTCCGGCAGCCCCGACAGCGAGGGCGTCACCCTGACCGGCTCCGGCTCGGCCGGCGGGGTGTTCGTCGCCAGTGAACGCGACGGCAGCGCCTCCGGCACCAGCCGCCTGTCGGTACTGAAGTACGACATCGCCGCCTCCGGATCCTCGCTGACCGCCTCCAAGGAGTGGAACCTCACCTCCGACCTGCCCTCGGCCGGCTCCAACCTGGGCCTGGAGGGGATCACCTGGGTCCCCGACAGCTACCTCACCGGCGCAGCCTTCAAGGACGCCTCGACCGGGGCGGCCTACGACCCCACCCGCTACGGCGCCCACAGCGGCGGCGTGTTCTTCGTCGGCGTCGAGGGCACCGGCATGATCTACGGCTACGTCCTCGCCGACTCCGGCGGCTACACCCGCGTCGCCTCCCTGAGCAGCGGCATGGCCGGCGTGATGGAACTGCAGTGGGAACCCCAGGCCACACGCCTGTGGGCGATCTGCGACGACACCTGCGACGGCCAGCACCGCACCCTGAAAATCGACGCCACCGGCGCCTTCACCACCAGCGCCGTCTACAACCGACCCACCGGCATGCCCAACTACAACAACGAGGGCTTCTCCCTCGCCGGCTCCGGCGAATGCGTTTCCGGCTCCAAGCCCGTCTACTGGTCCGACGACGCCAACGATGGCGGCCACGCCCTGCGCAAGGGCACCATCAGCTGCTGACCCCTCATCGTTGCCGTTGCGTGTTGGTGTGCACGAACGCAGCAGGGATGCCTTGTCGAGCGTTGCGAGACCGCCGAGGGGGCATCCCCGCATGTGCGGGGAGCAGGCTTACTGGGCTGCCCCTTTAGGACCGCAGGGCAGCGTTCTGAAGCACTTTCGCCGAACGCGACATTTGGGCAACGTCTCCGGCCTTGGGACTGGTAGGCCCGCATGTTCGGGTGTCGTGTATGCGCGGCCAAGCTCAAGTGGTTCTCGCGCTGAGTGATCAGCGTGGGCTCGTGTGAAGGCGTCCGACCATGCCAGAAGGCGCCGAGGCAGCCTTTGCTGTCAGGAGAAGTCGGGGCACTCCTCGGCGAAGCCCTGCGAGACGGGCTGCCATACGCCGTGGTCCGCACGTACGCTCAGTCGATCCGCTTCCTCCGCGGCCTCGATCAGCTGAGCGGTGGTCAAGGGGACGGCTGCCGCGAAGACCCGCCCGAGGTGGCAACAGTGCAGCATCGGACGGAGTTCCTCCGAGTACGGCTCATCGGCGACTGCGAAGAGATCGGGCAGGGTCCAGCCGAGCGGACCTGCAACGGCGGACAGCTGCTGCCGGCGGTGCGGACTTGGGTCCCAGCGCCACACCATCCCGTGCAGTGTGCTGAGGGACAGCCCCATGAAGGGCAGTTCGCGGATGCCGAAGCCGCGATTGCGGATCAGCGCGCCGAGTACGGCGGCAAACCTGGTCTCGGCCGGACGGCGGCCCGGCCACGCCAGCTGCATGAATGGTTCTGGAGCGGCGACGCGGGGCAGTGAGCGGACGAATGCCTCCAGCGCGACGAGCTGCGCGTGGTCGCAGTAACTGACGCGGTAGGCGAACTGCCTCATGACCCCGGCGTCGCGCTCCGGGGGAAGGAGTTTCGCCGGCACCGGCCGGCCTGCGACAACGAGAAGGTCGGCGGCCGGTATGTCGAGTTCGGCGGCAAGTTCGGTGAATCGCTGCGGGGCGGTGTCGGTTCCGCTCGCGGCGAGGCTGCTCAGGATGGTGGTCCTTTCCATAGGGGGAAGGTAGCGGGCGGGCTACGAGGACAGCCGGGGCCGCTTGCGTTCACGGTCGGGACTCACTTTCGCCGATCGCCTGGGGCGTATCGGCTCCAGGTTCCTCCGGCCTCGCCAGATGGATGGTGGTCTTGTCGTGGTAGCCGAGAGCCCGGGCGACAACGGGTGCGGGCGCTTGAAGTACCAGTTGGCGAATTACTGAGGCCCGGCGGCGCTGAGCGGGTCGAGCAGGCTGGTGGGGTCCATCGGATGTCCGGGCTGCCGGCCGGGGAACAGCCAGGCGGTGCTGCGGCTGCTGACCCGGGCGAGGCGAGGTTGTTCCGCGAGATGGGCGCGCACGAGCTCGGCGACGGGTGCGGGCAGCAGCGACGGTGGGTCTCCAAGCCGGATAGTGAGAGCATCGCCATCATCGGCCACGTCCTCGGTGGTCAACCGGACGATTCGGCTGACGGGTTGGCCACGGCGTCCTCGACCCCGTCGAGTACCACCGGGCCCTACTCGATCTCGCCGAAGAGCTCGGCAGGCGGCTCCGCGACAAGCAGCAGATCACCGGGCAGCTCACGCTTGCCGTCCGGTACGCCGACCGCTCCACGAGCTCGCGGAACCGTACTCTCGCCGAACCCACCGCCCACCCCCGCCCGCTCGTCGGCGCCGCCGCCTACGAGCCGTACGACCTCCCCGGTCTGCAACGAGCCCGCCTCCGCACCATCAACCTGCGCGTACAAGGCCTCCGCCCCGACGCGGAGGTCGCTGAGCAGCTCAGCCTCGACACCGCCAACGACCGCGCCCTGGCCGTCGAAGCCGTCACCGACCGGTCCCGAGCCTGGGACGGGCCCGGGACCCTCCGTCCCGCCAGCCTCGCCGCGTCGGAATTCCGACCCCCTCGCCGTCCTCGGCCTCCGTTGCTGCCGGGGCAGCGCCCCAGCACCCCCTTTTCGTCCCCTTGACGATATGAGCGCAGCTCGTTATCGTCGCATTGACGAAATGAAGGGGGTTCGCCATGGCCGACATCACCCGGCGCTTCGGCTGGCGCCATCTGCGCTCCGCGCCCACCACCCACATCCGCCACCACAAGCGGGGCCGACTCGCCCACGACGGGCTGGGGCTCAGTTTCTGGTACCGGTCACTCTCAGCGGCGCTGTCCGAAGTCCCGGTCGACGACCGGGAGCTGGCCATGGCGTTCCACGCCCGTACGTCCGACTTCCAGGACGTCGCCGTGCAGGCCACCGTCACCTACCGGATCAGCGACCCGGCCGAAGCCGCGGCCCGACTCGACTTCTCCGTCGACCCGGACACCGGGAGCTGGCGCGGAGCCCCCTTGGAGCAGATCGCCACTCTCCTCACCGAAACCGCGCAGCAGCACACGCTGGACGTACTGGCCCGGACTCCGCTGGCCGTCGCTCTGGTGGACGGCGTCGCCTCCGTGCGGGGAAGCGTCACCGCCGGTCTCGCCGCCGAGCCCAGACTCCCGGCCACCGGCATCGATGTGGTGGCCGTGCGGGTCGTGGCGATCCGCCCCGAGGCCGAGGTCGAGCGCGCCCTCCGTACCCCGGCCCGCGAGCAGATCCAGCAGGAGGCGGACCGGGCCACCTATGAACGGCGGGCTGTAGCCGTCGAGCGTGAGCGCGCCATCGCCGAGAACGAGCTGGCCAGTCAGATCGAACTGGCCAGGCGCGAGGAGCAGCTGATCGACCAGCGCGGCACCAATGCCCGCCGCGAGGCCGAGGAGAAGGCGGCGGCGGACGGCATCCGGACCGAGACCGAGGCGTCCCGCAAGGTCTGCCTGGCCCGCGCGGACGCCGAGGCGGCGCGCGAGACGGGCGCGGCGCGCGCCGAGGTTCAGGCAGCCTGGCTGCGCGTGCACGACGAAGCCGGCCCGGGCACGCTGCACGCCCTGGCGGTGACCCGGCTGGCGGAGAACCTGCCGCGGATCGAGAGCATCACTCTCTCCCCTGACGTCCTCACCGGGCTCCTCGCCAGGCTCGGACGCCCGGAAGGCGGCGCGGGCGCGTGAGCCTGGCCCCCAGGGCGGTGCTCGTGCACCGCAGAACCGAGTACGAGGAACTGCTCGCCCGGCACGGGACGCACGGGCAGGCCGCGTTCTTCCTTTCCAGCCGGGGCCGGTCGATCGACGAGGTGGTCCGCCGCCACGAACGCACGCGGCAGGCGCTGCGGGAGGTGGCGGCGGCGGTGCCGCTCACCTGGCGCAGCTCCCGGGTGGAGCGGGCCGACCTGGACCGCTTCCTGTTCGCCCCGGAGGACGTGGTGGTCGTGGTGGGCCAGGACGGCCTGGTCGCCAATACCGCGAAGTACCTGCGCGGACAGCCGGTCGTGGGCATCGACACCGACCCGGGGCGAAACCCGGGAGTCCTGGTCCGTCACCGCTGCGCCGACACGGCTGCGCTGCTGCGTGCGGCAATCGCTGCCGGAGGTAGGGCAGAGGAGCTGACCATGGTCGAGGCCGTCGCCGACGACACCCAGCGCCTTCTCGCGCTGAACGAGATCTACTTGGGCTCGCATGGCCACCAGACGGCCCGCTACCGCCTGGGTTCCGACGGCGACACCGGCCCGGGTGAGGCTCAGGCATCCTCCGGGGTGCTGGTGGGCACAGGCACGGGCGCCACCGGCTGGCTGCGTTCCCTGTGGCAGGAGCGCGGCAGCTCCGCAGGGCTGCCCGCACCCTCCGAGCGGCGCCTCCTGTGGTTCGTGCGGGAGGCCTGGCCCTCTCCCGCGACCGGTACGACGAGGGTCGCCGGGGAGCTGGGGCGGGGTCAGGAGTTGCAGCTGACCGTGGAGTCGGACCGGATCGTGGTGTTCGGCGACGGGATGGAGAGCGATGCGCTGGAGCTGACCTGGGGCCAGAGCGTACGGCTGGGCATCGCCGGAACATCGCTGCACCTCGTGACGTGAGCGCGCCGCCCTACGCCGGCTGTCGCCACCGCAGACCCCACCCCGCGCCGTGCGCCACAAGGTTGGAGGTGCCGCAAGACGTCGGCCCGCCGTTCGTCAGCACGGACGTCGAAGGCAAGCCCATCCCGACCGGGGAGGGCAACAAGCACTTCAGTTGGCAGCACTTCGCCGAAGCGCACGACATCCACGCAGTACAACCCGTTAGACGAGACCGACCCCTACTGCATGAAGGTATTCGACCTCACCGACTGGTAGGACGCATCCCGATCGGCTTCCACGCGGCATCGGCCGACCAGGCCCGGTTCTCGCATGGCTGACGCCAGGGGGCGGGTACCACGGAGTGACTACACGGGGTGCGGTCGCGCTGCCGAAAGCGGCGCAGTCGTCGGGGACCGCGGACTCGTGTCCGGCGATGTCGATGTTCTGTCGGAGGTCGGCGGTGTCCAGGCCTGCGTTTGCCAGGATGTCTGCCCGGCTCATCCCCCCAGATCCTCCGTCGCGGGCAGGCACTCGGCGAGCAGGCTGAGGAGGTCGCGCCAGGCACGCTGTGCGTGCTGTCGGTGGTAGCCGACGCCGGGGACCGTGGGGTGGTCGACCGGTGGGTGGTGGAAGGCGTGCAAGGCGCCGCCGTAGACCGTGAGGCGCCAGTCGACGCCTGCGGCCTGCATCTCGGCGGTGAACGCGTTCCGTTGCGCGGGCGGCATGATCGGGTCTTCCGACCCGACCCCGGCCCATACCGGGCAGCGAATGCGCGCCGCCTCGCCGGGCCGGCCCGTGGTGGTTGCGTTGACTGTTCCGATCGCGCGCAGGTTGACGCCGTCGCGCCCGAGTTCCAGTCCGATGGCTCCCCCGGTGCCGTAGCCGACGGCGGCGATCCGGTCGGGGTCGGTGCGGGGCTCGGTGCACAGCACGTCGAGCGCCGCATGGCCGATGCCCCGCATCCGGTCGGGATCAGCGAGCAGGGGCAGGCAGCGGGCCAGCATCTCCTCGGGGTCGCCCAGGTAGCGCCCGCCGTGAAGGTCGAAGGCCAGCGCTACGTATCCCAGCTCGGCGAGGGCATCGGCCCGGCGCCGCTCGACGTCGCTGAGTCCCATGCCCTCGGGTCCGAACAGCACCGCGGGCCGGCGGTCGACACCGGCCGGGAGCGCGAGGTACCCGATCATCGTCAGACCGTCTGCCGGGTACTCGACCGTACGCGTCGTAATCGTCGTCATGGACTGGACGGTAGCGATTCCCGAGCCGGGTCCGGCCGCTGTTTTGCCGCTGGCAGAACAGCACGCACGTGTGTGAACCCTGGACAGGGCCCGGTGGACTGGACGGACGTCCCGGAACCTGCCGCAGCGGTGATCCGCTTCCACCTCGCCTCACGTCCCGGCCTGGCCACGCTCCTCTTCAACCTGCGCGGTACGGCGAACCAGGCTGCGGCACGCCGCAACGCCGGGCGGGCTGTGATTGCTGCCAGCGATGGCCTTGAGCCTCACGGAGGCGTCGCAGCGCGGTATCTGGTTCTTCCAGCTCACGCGGACCCGCCACAGGCCGGCACGCCCCAGCCGGATCAGCTGATCGGAACGCCCCGTACCCACGCCGCCACATCGCCCGTGACCGATTCGTAGTCCACCTCGGCCTGCTCGTCCCAGACCGCAGCCTCAGCATCGGGTTCGCCGTCCCAGACTCGTGCGATCACCGCGGCAGGGTGCGTGTGCCCTGCGCTGAACAGGTCGAACCGCCGCACGTGCGACTGGAGGAACAACCCCCACCCAAAGCCGTCGGGGCACGGTACAGGCGACCACGATGTCGTCCGATTCCTGGAATCCGAACGGCCTGAACGCAGCCTGGGCGTGCAGCGTTCGCTGCCCCAACAACGTGGTCATAGTTCCTCCAGCTCTGAGCCCCGCAGGCCCCCTCGGGCCCCAACCGCGACGTCCGCCGCTGCCTCGACAAGCCTGCCGTCGCCGAATGTGTCGCGAAGGCCCGGCTGCTCTGAGGGGCCGGGCGGGGGCGGATGCCGCTGCGCGGGGACGGGCCTCGCGCCAGTTCGCGGCCAGCTCGAGCAGCCGCCCCGTGTCGTGACGGAAGCCGGGCACAGGCGTCTCCGCGTCGGTCGCCCGCAGGATGGAGGCGGCGAACCGGACCGCTTGCAGGGCCGCGCCGGCGCGTGGCTCGACCCCCTCCTCCTGCAGGTGGCGGAGCGCCTCGAGGCGGTCGGCGAGGGCGAGGAGCTCCTCCTACGTCCTCTCGTACTCCCCCGCGCGCGCGTCGACGGGGTCTTCATGCACGGCTGCCTCCGGTGCTCGGGCCGTTGCCGCACGGACCGGCCGCCGGGCCGGCAGGGGCGGCCGGTGAGTGGGGCTCCATCAGCCCACGGGACCACCTCGCCTCAACTCACCGCACTGCGCCGAGGCCGTACGGTCAGCCATGGATCCTTCCAATCCGGACAAAACCCCAATGCTGTTGAGGCGAATCCAGTGGATGTGCCAGCGGTCGATCAGGGTTTCCCGGTCCACCGGCACTGACACCCCCAGCACCGGTTCGCGGCCCTCCTCGTCCCACACAGGCTCCACGGCCTGGTCCAGGTGTACGCGCAACCCGCGCGCCTTGAACCGGATGTCGAGCACCGAGCCGATCTCCGCACCGTCCGGCCGTACGAAGTCGAACTGGGCCTGTTCCTCAGGGCTTCCGGGACAGTGGAGCCAGGCGGCGGCCGCCGCCTTCACATACAGGTGGTCCGCACTCGCCACGCCGTAGTCCTGCCGGCCGCAGAGCCCGTCGGTGCCCGGGTGGTGGGCGAAGTGGCAGACGCGGTCGGTGGGACAGCCTCGTCGTCAGCTGGACGCCTCAGCCGCCGAGGAGCAGCCCGCAGCGGACGTGTCGTGCGCGTGCCGCCGGCGGAAGGCGTCCAGCTCGATCGCCTCCAGCGGCAGCGTCAGCGTCAAGGGGTCCTCCGACTCTGTCCCACCAAGAACCGCTGTCTGGATCTGCCGGTTGTCACCCCGCACGCATCCCGCCCCCTCATTCGCCCCAGCTCAGCGTGCCACCCGCCCTGACCTGCTCGCAGGCGATCAATGCGTTCCGGCCTCTCGTGTGGCCGATGGACGCTCACCCAGTGAAGGGGTGGTGAGAAGCGCGTGCGTGCGGACCTCTGGCGGCTGGTCAGGCCGGGGCTCCGGAGGTCAGGAGGGGGAGGAGCGAAGAGCTCCAGTCGAGGCGGTCCACGGAGAGTTGGGTGGGGGTCAGTCCCGTGGTGGAGCGGAAGACGCGGGTGAAGTGGGCCTGGTCGTGGTAGCCGGCCAGCTGCGCCACACGGGCCAGCGGCAGTCCGGCGTCGCGGAGCCGGATGGCGTGGGTGAAGCGCAGGATCCGGGCGATGGCAGCCGGGGAACGGCCGACCTGCTGGCGGAACTGGCGCTCCAGGTGTCTGACGCTCCACAGCGCGCCTGCCGCGAGTTGCGCGGCCCGTATCCGTCCGCGGGTGCGGTGCAGCTCGTGCCAGGCCCAGGTCACCTCCGGGGAGACGGCGGGACCCGAGTCGAGCAAGGGGGCCAGGGCCCGGTCGAGCAGGCCGGGACGCTCGTGCGGGGACGCGGCCCGCAGTTGCTCGGGCAGTAGCCGCATGAGGCGGGGCAGCAGGTGGCCCGGTTCCAGATCGGACGATTCCCAGTGGGACATCGGCACCCCGAAGAGCCGGTACGCGCCCATCGGGGTCATGCGGATTGCTACGCCGCTGACGTCACCGTTGTGCTGGGCCAGGAGGGCTGTGGTGGCGGGCAGATTGGCTTGCGAGGACACCGTGCGCACCACGTTCGGATCGGCCATGTCCCGGGTGAGTACGGGTTTTTCGAATGCGAAGTTGAGGGTGGCCACCGTATTCGGGGTGAGCATGCGGCGCCGGGGCATGTCCACGCCCCCGTAAGAGTAACTGGAATAGTTCCGGATCATCCCGCTCAGGGGGTCGGCCGGTCGGAAGTGCAGGCTGTGCGGTCGCGCGGAGGCATCTGTCACGTTCTGCCGTTCTACGAGGGAGCGGAAAGTCCAGCGGCACCGGGCGGAGCCGGGGCGACCTTCCGATATTCGGAAACGGTTGATCGTCCCGACAATCCGATCTTGAGCCATCTTGATCACCTCGGCGTGGCCGGATTTCATGAGGACACAAGCGGACTTGACCATTCCTATTCCTGTCGTGTTTTTACAATGCGATCCCCTTTTCGCTCGGTCAGGCTGATCCCGCTTCACATCCCAGCCTCATGTCCGCCTCGATGACCGCGCCTTGTTCGAGGTGCGGATCTGCGGATGTGCGGACCGGAACTCCGAAGGGCAGCACACTGATGCGTTTGCGCAAGATCACCGTCACCCTCGCCACCGCGGCCGCCGCGCTCGTCTCCACCCTCACGCTGGCCCCGGCGGCCGGCGCCTCCCCCGTCGGCACCACCCCGAGCGGCGGCTCCGCCGTGATCCAGCCGATCAAGGTCTCGGACCCGCAGTCGGTGGCCACCGTGTGGGACAACTGCCTCCACGGCCAGTCCTGCGTGTTCCAGAACTCCAACGGCGGGGGCCTGCTCTGGGTGGTCCCGTCCGCAGGCTCCTTCAAGCTCGCGAACTATGACATGAACAACAGGATCAGCTCGGTCTGGAACCGCAGCGGCGGCACCCTCAGCCTTTACGACGGCTCCGACTACAGCGGGCTCCTGGCTCAGTACGGCGCCTACGGGCCCCCGATCAACGTCCCCACCGGAATCAACGACCGCGCCAGCTCCGTGACCCTGTACTGACCGCGGTCCTCCGACGGCAGTGACCGTTCGTCTGGTGTGATCGCGGGGGGGGGGATCTTTCCGGTCGATACGGGTGCGGTCACGCTCCGCGCCGGTTTGCGTGCCGCAGGTGCGGACAGGTGTGCGCGAGGCCCTTCCGCCGTGCGGGAGGGCCTCGCGTCCTGGGGCTGTCCACCGCGGGTCGAGGCCCCGGCGGTGGACAGCCGCGTGGCTACCTAGGTGACTTAGAAGCGGTACGCCGCGACCGTGCTGCGCTCGTCGTACTCGGCGCACTGGCGGCGGATGCTCAAGCCGCTGCTCAAGGCACTGACCCGGTTCAAGCTATGAGCAGGCGGAGGCCGAGGTCTGCCGCGCTGCGGTCGGCGAGGTCGCTGTTGCGCTCGGCCCATCGGCCGGAGTCGAGGTCGTCGCCGAGGCTTCGTACCGCCCGCTGCTCGGCCTCCGGTCCGACCCTCGTCCACACCGACATCGCGCGGCGCACGTGATCCTGCAGATACTCCCCCGGTCGGCGCCAGTACGCCTCGAACAGGCCGTCGGTGCAGTCCCAGGGGATGGGCACCGGCTCAGCGCGGGCGTCGATCGCCTCGGTCATCCCGGCGAGCGAGGGAAAGTCCGAGAGGACGCCGGCGAATTCGGGCAGGTAGTCGCGGGTGAGCCAGAACCGGTCCTGCCATCCGGGCTCGTCGGTGTCGAAGGTGAGCACCACCACGCGGCGGGCCACGCGCCGCATCTCGCGCAGCCCAGCCATCGGGTCGCCCCAGTGGTGAACGGTGGAGACGGCCATCGCGACGTCGAAGGAGTGGTCCTCGAACGGCAGGTTCTCCGCGGCGGCGGCCACGCACGGCGCCGAGCCGGCCGGACGCTGCCCCCGCATGACCGCCGAGGGCTCCACCGCGGTCACGTCACGATCAGCGGGCTCGTAGGAGCCGGTGCCGGCCCCGACGTTCAGCACGGTCTGCGCGTCTCCGAGCGCATCCCAGATCTGCGCGGCGATCCGCGGATCGGTACGCCGTGTCGCGGTGTAGGCGCCACCGATCGCGTCGTACAGCCGTGCACCGAGCATCTCCAGTTGCTCCTCCGGTGTCACCTTCAGTCCCTTCGCCCGTGCCTCAAGTTCCCTGTCGATGGCCGCCATCATGGCGTCAGCGCGATCACGCCGCTCCAGCAGCAGGCCGCGCAGTCGGTGCAGGTGCGCGACCGCGTCGGTGGACGGGTCGCCGACCAGTTCCGCAACTTCCCGCAGCCCGAAGCCCAACCGCCGGTAGGCCACCACCTCCCGCAGCCGCTCCACGTCGTCCGCCGAATAGGCCCGGTACCCGGCCCCGGTCCGCGCCGACGGACGTACGAGCCCGATCTCGTCATAGTGATGCAGGGTGCGGACGCTCACACCGGCCAGCTCGGCCACGCGCCCCACGGTCCAGTGATCCTCCACGGCACCGACTATGCAGCCTGACGTCACGTGAGGGTCAAGAGCCGGCGTCGGCTCCGAGCGGCGGGGCACCCTGCGCGTCACCCTCACCTCTGTGGGCTCCCCCGCCCGTGTGTCGCCTACGTGCCGACGGTGAAGCTGATGGTGTGCCAGTCGGTGTTCACGTCGGAGTAGAGATGGGGCTGCGCGTGGGTGTAGGGGAAGTGGTAGCCCCCCGACTTCTTCGCGTCGCAGAGGGTCAGTTCGTAGTCGCCCGCGGGGACGCGCCAGACCGTGGTCACCTCGCCGTGCCCGTCGATGCTGTGGACGAACTGGTGGTCGGTGACGAGCCGGTGGCTTTGTCCGTCGACCAGCTTGATCTTCCCGGACACGTGTCCGCCGTTGTCGCGCCAGGCGACGCCGAGCCAGTTCAGGGCCCACGCGTCGAAGCCCCAGGTCGCGCGGACGTCGTAGACGTTGTCGGCCGCGTTGTGGGACACCTGGGCCCGCAGGAAGTGGTTGAGTTTGGAGTAGCCGTCAGCCCTTGGCGACGTAGCCGGCTTCGCGCTTGCGGGAGGTGACCTCGGCGCCGATCGGGGCCGGGGCCGGCGGCGGGGTCGGGGTCCACAGTTCGGAGCCGGAGTAGGAGAGCAGCAGGCGGCCCCGCTCCGGGTCGCCGGGCTCGTGGTAGACGGCCAGTGCGGGCGGGCGGCCGGCGTTGACGGGGAGTACCACCTCGCCTGACCAGGCGGCGCCGTCGAAGACCTGGTAGCCGACCCGGTTGCGTGTCTCCTCGACGGTCTCGGGGACTGTCTGGCCGCGCAGGGCCTGTGCCAGCAGGTCCGATGCCCGGCCCGTGCCGCGCCCGCCCTCGCGGAGCAGGTGGGTGGCGAGCTTCAGGTAGGCGTTCTCGGCCGTCTGTTTGGTGCGGGACTCAAGGAGGTCGGCCAGGCGGATCGCCCGGGGCTTGCCGTCTTCTCCGCTGATGCGGAGGAAGGCCCCGATCCGCCGCGCGATCTCCGCGTCGATCAGTTCTTCGGTCTTGAGGTGCTCGGTGACGGTGACGTTGTACGCGGCGTAGATCTTGCCGTCGTACACGGCGCTGGCGACGGCGGTCTGCTCGGTGCCGGTCGCCGGGCTGTCGGGCTGTTCGACCCACGTGATGCCGTCGAAGGTGGGGCTGTAGAGGGAGTCGGGGGTGGCGGTGAAGGTGGCGTGGGCGAGCCTGTCGCCCTCGGCGTACACCAGGTGCAGGGAGTCTCCGTGGGCGGCCAGCGACAGCCGGGAGGTCGGTGCGGCGCTGAGTGTGAAGGTGCTGACCACGGTGGCGTCGCCGGAGCCCAGAAGGAGGTGCTCGAAGAGGTAGCCGGCCGGCTCCTGCTCGGTGGCGGCCACGGTCGCCGCTCCGTAGCGGACGATGTGGATCTGGTTCTTGTACACGACGGCGCCGGGCGCGAACAGCGTCCTGTTCTTCACGCCCCTGTCCTCGCCGTTCGGGCCTCGGAAGGTGACCGGGAGCCAGCCGTCCGACGAGCCGGTCTGCTCCAGGACCTTCCCGGTCAGCTGGCCGTCCCGTGCGACGGCGAGGACGTACAGGGATCCCTTGTGGGAGACGAGGACGGCGGGGCGGGCGGTGCTCAGCCCCGGGACCTTGCCGGCGTCGTCCCACGTGCCGCCCGGCGTGTACACGCGCAGGTTCACACTGCTGTCGGCCAGGTCGGCGTAGGCCAGGTGCAGCTTGCCCCGGTGGCCGGTGACGCTCGGGATGAGGTTGCCGGTCTCCTGGCGGTGCAGGTCGTAGCCCGCCCAGCCGGCCGCGCCCTCCTCGACCTTGTCCGTGGAGAACTCAGGCGCCTTCCCCTCCGGCTTGGCGCCGGCGTCCTCCCTCGCCGTGAACGTGGTCTGCTACAGGCCCTGCCTCGGTGGCCAGTTCGCCCCTACCGCCCCTGTGGTCCCACCAGGACAACCCCGGCAGTGCGGTGCCCGGCTACTTCTTGGGCTCGGGGACGGTGATGAAGGTGGTGATGGTGTTGAGTTCGATGGCACCGAAGATGTGCTCGGTCGCGTTGTCCTCGGCACGCCGCCCCATGTACCAGTAGCCGCCGGTCTTCCGGGTCTTGCCGGCGAGCCAGACCTCGCAGGTACCCGGCTCCATGTTTCGCCACTGGAGGGTGATGTCGCCGCTTCCGTCGATGTCGGCCGCGAAGGGCTGCTCCTGGATGTAGCCGTCGCCCTTGCGCATCTTGATGGCACCGGTCACGGTGCCCTTGGCCGGCGCGGCCATCAGGCCGCCCCGGGGGCTTTCCCCCGCGGTTCGCGCTCGCCCGGATGAGCTGTGGCCGCCTGGGTTCATCCCCGCGTGCGCAGGGAGCAGGAGGTGTTCGCCTGCAGCCGGCCGGGCTGCGAGGGGGTCATTCCGTGTACGGCAGCCAGGCGTTGTTGTTCTCGTTGTACCAGTAGCCGTGGCCGGTGTTCAGGGCGACCGTGCGGAACGGGCGGCCGTGGTCGTCGATGCGGGTGGTGCCCTTGCGGTCGCCGCTGCTCCAGGCCAGCTCCAGGTACCAGCTGACGTCCTGGCCGAGTGTGGCGGCGTCGATGTTCAGCACCTGGGGGTCGGTGGTGGAGACCTTGTACGGGAAGTCGGTCGAGGCCGTCGGACGCTCGCCCTCCTTGCCGGGTACGGGCCTGGCCCTCGGGGAGGCGGCGTCCAGGTCCACGGCGAAGGACGCCGGCACCAACGTGCCGCCGCAACCGGAGCCCATGGTGTACGCGTTCCAGCCGGGAGCCTTTCGGCCGCTCACGACATGGACGTACAGCGCGTGCAGGACCGCGGCCTTGTCCTCGGTGCCCTGGACGGTGAGCTGCATGCGCAGGTGCCCCGCCGGGACGGCTTGCAGGGCCCGGGCCCACCCTTCGGTCGCCTGCCCGGCGGGGGGCGGGGGGACCGTGCCGGGTGCCTTGTCCAGGGCGAACCACTGGTCGCAGGGGCTGTCCCAGTTGTCGGGCAGGACGTTGACCGTGAACGGGGCGGCGGGCGAGGCCCCCTCCTTCGAGGTGCCCGGCGAGTTGGGCGCGGGCGTTGCCGAGGGGGACGAGGGTCCGGGGCTGGACGGGGGCGCGGAATCGGCGGTGGGCGTGGGTGACGACGACCCGCCCGACGGCAAGGCCGGGCCCGCCGCCACCGGCTCGCGCGAGGACTGCGAGGACTTCGAGGACTGCTGGGCGGCGGCGCCGCGCGTGTCCCGGTGGCCCGTATCCCCCATGGCCGAGACGGCGGCTGCGGTCCCCGCCACCGCGGCGGTGGCCACGGCCGCCGCAACGGCGAGCAGCAGCCGACGGCGCCGGGCCCCCGGTACGGAGTCCCGGGCGCGGCCCGGCCCGATAAGAGCGGCGGGGGTGTGTGCGGGTGCCTCCGCTGTCGGCGCAGGGGCGGAGGCCTCTGCCGATGCCGGCGCGGGAGCCGGGGTAGGCGCCGGGTCGGGTGCCTCCGCAGCGGCAGGTCCGGGCGCCGGGGCGGACCCGGCCGCGGACGCCGGGGCCGCCGGTACGGGGCCAGTCTCCGCCTGCGGCGGCCGGACTTCGGAAGCCTCCCCAGGTGCCACCACCACCGCCGGTGCAGGCGGCGCCTCCGGCGCGGCGCCATCGCCCCGCGGCGCCGCGGAGTTCGCCGCCCCCGACCCCGGGGCCTGCCCCTCCGTCACGCCCCGCCGCCGCTCCACCAGCGCCAGCAGCCACTGCTTGTGCAGCGCGACCAGTTCCTCGGCCGAGGCACCGCAGACCCGGGCGAACCGCTCCACCGGGGCGTACTCCGTGGGCACCGCCGCGCCGCTGCAATAGCGGTGCAGCGTCGAGTTGCTGGAGTGCAGACGCTTCGCGAGCGTGCCGTAGCTGCGCCCCGAACGCTCCTTGAATCCGCGCATCAGCTCCGCGAACCGCTCCGTCTCCGTGGCCATTCCACCCTCCCCCTCGTCCCGGAAGCACGTTCCAGGCTCGCCCGATCGCCCAGGTGAGAGGGGTCGGGAGCGTTACAGGGTTCCTACTATCGCGGCCCAGACGCCACTGGAACGAATCCGGCCCCACAGTTGCGTCATCAGCCCGTCGGTCCCGCCCATCGGACCGGCGGTCGGATATAGCAGTCGGGGCGGGAGGGTCCCACCCGCCCCACCGACCGCCCTCGGCCGCCCTTCGCCGCCTGCGGCAGCAGCCGACCGGAACAGCAGCCCCATCCAACGTCTCGTAGGCGGAAGGCGAAAGCCTCCGTCTGACGACCACACCGATACGGAGAGTTCCCCATGCGCACCTACCGACTTCGCACCACCGCCCTGGCCACCGCCACCGCCGGTCTCGCTCTGGCCCTGACCGCCTGCGGCGGCTCGGACAGCGCCGGCGGGCCGACCGCCAACTCCGCCGCGGCCAAGGGCGCGGACAAGCAGGTCTCGACCGGAACCGTGGCGGCATCCGGAGAGGGCGCCTCCGCCGCCTCGTCCGCCTCGTCCGCCGGCAAGGGCACCGGAACCGGCACCGGCACGACCGCCGCCACCCCGGCGAAGGCCGGTACGGGCGGCAAGGCCACGGGGGACACCACCGGTGACTCCTACGCCTACACCCACCCCTGCTCGGCGCGGAACCTCACCGTCAAGGTCTCTTCCCCGGCGGGCACTCCGGCCACCGTCCGCATCATCACCGTGACCAACAACGGTTCCACCTCCTGCGGTCTCGACTACTTCCCCACCGTCGGCTTCAGCGCCAAGGGCGCCGCGCTCGGTCTCCAGGCCGCTGCCCCCGGTGGTCTGGGCGGCGCCCCGGCCTACCCGGTGCGCCCCGGCGCCACCGCGTACGCGGCCGTCAACCTCAACCCGTCGGGCGGCAACGGCCCCGTGGCCGACGAGGTCAGCATCCTGGCCGACAAGGAGCACATGCCGAACGCGGACGGCGTCAGCCTCAAGCTGGCCAAGCCGGGCAGCATCGCCAACCCGAAGGTCGGCCTGTACCGCACCAACACCCGCGACGCGCTGAGCGCCTTCTGAACATAGTTCCGGGGCCACGGGCGACGGGATGTCCCGGGCGGAATCATTTGCACTCCGCCCGGGGCCCCGCCAGGCCTTCGGACACGACGACGGGCAGCCAGGCGCCCGCCGTGAACGTCGGTCGAGACGAGCGTCGAGGTCAGGTCGCTGCGGTGCGCGCGCGCATGCGGTGCGCGGTCCGCAGTCCCTGCGTGGCGGCGGTTGCCACGAGGCCGCCGAGGGTGGTTCTGGCGAGGTCGTGGGCGGCGAGGCGTTCCAGTGCCGGCAGGGCCCGGTCGTCGGCGGTGGAGCCGAGAGCGCGGCAGGCCAGTGCGCGGAGGTCCGGGTCGGGATCGGTGGTGAGGGCGATCAGGTCGTCCACCACCGGCGGGCCGAAGGCAGCGATCGCTGAGGCGAGATGACCGGCCTTCGGGTTCCGGCGTTCCATCATGGCCTGCCAGAGCACCGCGAGTGCCCGGTCGCCGCCGATGTGGCCGAGCGCCTGGGCAGCCCTGCTGCGTACCCACGTGGTCTCGTCGTTGAGCCGGGCTGTCAGCGCGGGCACGGCGGCGCGTTCCTCAAAGAGGCCGAGCGCCTCGCAGGCACCCTCGCGGACCATCGGATCGGGATGCTCCAGCAGGGCGGTGATCAGCGGAACGGCCCGCCGGAGGCCGAGTTCGGCACAGGCGAGCGCCGACCACCGCACCCCGCGGTGCCCGGTGTCGGCGAGCGCGCGCAGGAGGCCCGGTTCGACGCTCGCGTCGCCGAACAGCGCGATCCGGTTGAGGGCCTTGGTCCAGACGGTGACATCCTGCGTCCGGTGGTCGGAGGCGACCTCGGACAGGGCCGCCCGGGCCTGCGGATGGCCGAGCTCGGCCCACTCCAGCAGGGCGTCGATCGCCCGCACCCGGATCGAGCGGCTCCCGCTCAACTCGGCGGCGTGGACGGTGACGAGGGATGTCGGCCCGTCCGGCGGGTGGCCGAGTGCGTTCCCGAGCGGGCCGGCGAGCGGTGGTTCGAGCTCGCCCAGCCGCAGGGCCTGTGGGCCGATTCGGGTGCCGACGTCCGCGTCGTATTGGCCGTGGCCCCGAAGGTTCGCGGCCAGCTTGGCGACCGTACGGAACAGCAGCCCGGCGTGGTCCGATGAGGAATCGGCGAGGGCATCGAGTCGGCCGGACATCGCCGCGGTGACGGCGGCCGGCGGGCAACCGGTGGCCTCCAGGACTGCCTCCGCCCAGGCGAGTGGCTCGCCCTGACGCTCGTAGAGCTGGCGACCCCACAGGCGGAGGATGGCGTCACGGTTGTCGGTCATCCCGGGATCGTTCCAGCAGGGAACGACGACGGCCAACGGTTTTTCCGCGCCTTGAGCCCTGAAAGGCCTGACTCAACCGAGGGTGAGCACGAGGACGCAGACAATGGCGATGACTGAGCCGGCGATTACGGTCGGGGTAAGCGGCCGATCTGGTGAGCACCGAGCACCCGGCCTTCCGGTCGGCGGGTCAGCGGGTCGGCGGCGGGTCGGCGGGTCGGGTCAGCCGGACAGAAAGTTCCAGAACACAGCGCCTTCGTCCTCGTTCACGGCGATCAGCCCGGCGTCCCGGTCGTACCGGCTGAAAGGGGCATGGCTCCGCGTTTGACGATGGCGAGGACCAGGGCGAGGGCCGCGAGGCAGTACTCGACGAGGCTGCCGGTGTATCCGCCGTCGGCCCAGACCAGGGCCAGCAGGTGGTGCGCGGCAGCGACCTGGGTGAGCAGGACCTGGGCCGCGGCGCGGTCGCCCACATCCGCTGCGGTGACCATCACCGCGAGCAGCAGGCCAAGGGTGTCGACCACGACGTGCGCTTGCGTCCATTGATCAGCTTGCCACCGTCGAAGCCGCGGCTGTCAGAGCCGACGACCGCGTCCGCTTTGACCGACTGCGAGCCGATCACGCCGGCCCCGCGGCCGGCCCGGGAGCGGCAGCAGCGGCCGGACCGCCACCCACTCGGCGTCCGACACGTCGGTGGGATACCGACGCTCGCGCGCCCCGTGGTCTCTGACGTTCCCGGACCTGTGAGCCAGACGGTCACACGCGAGAGTGGCTGAAGTGGACCCCACTCCCGCGTTGCCGTAGAAGTGCGACAACAGGGCCTCCTGGAGCACACGATGGCTCAGAGACCCTTCGAGCTACCAAGAGGCCCCGCTCTCATCCACGGCAGCCGCCGCAGTCACCCGATCGACTGACTTCTCGACGAGATCGGGACGACGGCAGTCGCGTCGCTTCTCGTGATCGCTGGGACGGACACATTCGCGCTGCCATCCAGGTAGACGGTCGGCTTGGTGACGCCCCGAGGCCGCCTCGCGGGTTTGAGCGCGTGCGGCGACTGACGAACCTGGCGAAGAGTCGTGTCTTACCGGCTCGAAGCGCGGCCAACTGCCCCACTACGTCCTACTTCTCCTCCGGCTCCCAGGCGCGGAGCAGGTCGAGCAGCCCTGCATCTCCGTCAACGTGCAAGGAGTCGGCCTGGATCCGGTCGTACAGGTAGAGGACCAGCTCACTGGCCGTGCCGTGGACGGAGGCGCCGGCTGCGTCCGATTCTTCGCCGATCGCGGTGGTGGGCGCGGGGATGCGGGTGGTGCGTGCGCCGTCGCCGTCGACGGTGAGGCGCCAGGAGCGGCCCTCGGCGGCGTGGAAGTCGAAGGCCGTGGGCTTGTGCGGCCAGGCACTCGGCGTTGCGCAGACGGTGAAGAGGAACTCCTCCACACCGTCGAGTGCCAGCTCGACCGGCAGCGGCTGCGGGGCGCCCCCGGCGAACTGGGCGTCGTAGGTGTGCACCGCGGACTCCTGGACCCGGTGCCGGGCGGCGCCGCCGGCGGTCTGCGGTGACTGCGACGCGGGCCACCACGTCCAGCAACCGCTCTCCGGTCCCGCCGCGCGTAGGGCGACCAGCAGAAGCTGCGTCGACGCGTCCAGCCAGGCCAGCAGGGCCGCACGCTCCTGCGGCACTTCCAGCGCGGCGCGCGCGGCGACGGCCTCGGCCGGGGGCGCGTCGGCGCACCCCGCGCCGACGATGGCGGCCCAGAAACGGTCTCCCCCACCCAGGTGCTTCACCAGATCGAACAGCGTCCACCCGGGGCAGGTCGGCACCTGCACGTCGAGACCGGGCGCGGCGGCGACCACGGCGCGGAAGGCGGTCGACCGTTCATCGATCAGTCGCAACAGGTCGGGGAACTCAAGATTCTTTTGCACGCCGGATGTCTATCACCGTGCTCCGGTGATCGGACAGCGATTTTCACAGTCGCCGCCTGTTGGCCATTGCGGACGTCCCCGCCTCCCACCGCTCGGGTGACAAGCTGCGCGCTGCTGCGGAAACGCTGGTGGTGGCGGTACGCCAGACGTCGTACCTGTGGGTGCTCTGGCCTCGCCGAGCGGCCGCGCACCTCGGCGACGTGACGTCCACCCGGTGCGCGCGGTCATGCTGCCGCTCGGAACAACAACAGCCACTCCGTTGAGGGTGGTCCCACTGCCGCGGGTGTTCCGTGAACTGGTGGCAGACCTTGCTGTCCTACTGGCTGGTCTGGAGGTCGTCGGCAGCAGTGAGGACCTCGTGGAGGAGGGTGTCCACGTCGTCGGTGGTGGTGAGGTGGTTGCAAACGCAGGCGCGCAGGACCGTTTGTCCGTCGTGGCTGACGGTGGCCAGGTAGGCGTGGCCGCGGTCCTGGACGCGGGCGGCCACCGCCGCGTGCAGATCCGTCTGCCCCTGGTGGGCCGCTTCTGGGTGGGTGGCCAGGCGGAAGCAGACGACGGGCAGCGGGCCGCTGGTGCACAGTTCCAGCCCGGGGTGTTCCTGGACGCGTTGGCGCAGGTATCGGGCGAGGTCCTGGTAGTGCTGGAGGAGGGCGATCACGCCGGTGCGGCCGAGGTGGCGCAGGGTGGCCCAGAGGGTGAGGGCGCGGGTGCCGGGGCGGGTGAGTTCGATGGTGTAGTCGGACATCCAGGGCCAGTCCTGGTCGCCTTCGAGGTAGGAGGCGCGGAAGGTGAAGGCGTCGCGCAGCCGGGAGGGGTCGGTGACGAGGGCGGCGCCGCAGCCGACGGGCACGGACAGGGCCTTGTGCGGGTCGACGGTGAGGGAGTCGAGGCCGGCGATGCCTCGGTAGGAGGGGGCCAGTTCGGGGATCAGGGCGCCGAGTCCGCCCCAGGCACCGTCGCCGTGGTGCCACAGGCCTGCCTGATGGCAGACGTGCGTGATCGCTTCGATCGGGTCGATGGCGCCCGTCGCGGTGGAGCCTAGGTTGGAGACGACGCAGAAGGGCAGCAGGCCGGCCGCGCGGTCGGCGTCGACCATCGTCCGCAGGGCGTGTGCGTCCATGGACCGGTCCGCGGTGGTGGGGACGGCGCGCAGCCTCCAGGGCGGCAGGCCGATCACGGCTGCGGCTTTCGCGACCGACATGTGGGCCTGGTCGCTGTGGTAGGCGACGAGACGCGCGTGGGCCTGGTCGTAGGCGGGGCCGTCGGTGGCGCCTTGCTGGCGCAGGAACCAGGTGCGGGCGGCGCCCAGGCAGAGCAGGTTGGCCATCGAACCGCCGCTGGTCAGCACTCCGCCCGCGGTCGGCGCCAGGCCGGCCAGTGAGGCCAGGTCGCGTAGTACTCCGCGTTCGAGGTCCATCAGGGCGTGTTCGCCCATGCCGCAGGTCGCGTTGACCGCGGTGGCCAGCAGTTCGGCGATCACCCCGGCCGGGGACGGCGGTGAGTTGATCCAGGCGAAGAAGGCGGGGTGACCGTTGCCCGTCGGGTACGGGGCGATCGCTCGGTCGACGAACTCCAGCAGGGCGCCGAGTTCCTGGCCTTCCTGCGGCAGCGAGCCCGTGGCCATGGCCTGGCGGTGCGCCTGTGGCATCGACCGGGTCACCGGGCGCTCCCCGATTCCCTTGAGGTAGTCGGCGACCCACTCGGCGGCAGCCGCCAGTTCGTCCCGGAAGACCTTCGGGGCCACGGCCAACGGACCGGCGCCACCACCGAACTGCGGCCGGGCCGAAGCCAGGCGGTCCGAGCAGTCGATCTCTGGCGGTGTGGACATCGGCTGGCTACGCCTTCATTCGGAGTGCGGGGCCGGAACGGCCATGATCCAAAACGACGGCCTCGCGCGAAGGTAACGGTTCTGCTGTCTCCCCGGCCCGTCGCCCGTAGAAAGCAGATCCTGCGGCGGCGGCTCCGATCGCACACCTGCGCCTGGGAACGACATGAGGGCGATCGCCCGAGTGCCGCGCCGCCGTAGGCCCACTGCCCTGTCTCACCGGATCCTTGGCCGATCTCGCCGAAGTCTGCCCACGGGGTGGTTCGCCTCATCGAATCTCGATGGATGGAACGATGCAGGCCGGATACGGTGCAGGCATGCCTGAGGTACTCCCTGCCGACGTGGCCGACGTGCTTGGTGTCCTTCTCGGCGGGGAGGACCCCGTCCACGCGGCGCTCCGAGCTCACGTCCCCCATCTGCGGGTCCGGGATCGGTGCACGTGCGGGTGCGGCACCGCGTACTTCGATCTCGACAGGAACCTGGTCTCGCCGGCACCGTCCGGGTCAGGCACGGTGGTGGCGGCGGAGGCCCAGATCGTCACGGCGGACGGGGAATGCCCCGGTGAGGTCTTGGTGTTCGCTCAGTCCGGCTACCTGGCATGGCTGGAGATCTGTTCCTGGAGCGACGACATCGAGGTAACGCTGGCCCTGGCGCGGCAGTTGCTGCAGCGCTGACGAAGTCACCGTGCGCCTACGGTGTGACGGTGACCGGCCCCTGGCCCCCTGGCCCCCTGTACGTGTGGCCCAAGACGGCCTGAGTTACCGCGACCCGCAGGCTCAGCGTACGAGCATCCCCGACGGAGAACTGGTCGCCGTAGGACGCACGCATGGCGGGATTCGATGAGGTCAAGGCGAGATTCTGGGGCGATGGTCCCTGCGGCGTTCAGGCACAGTAGGTAGACGTAAAAACCGGCGTGGCGGGGTCGGTGCCGTGGCCATGTACACCCGTGCGTCGCCTGCCTCGTGGAGCCCGTCCACGGCCTGAGCCAGGCTCTCCAGCAGACCGGGATCACATCCTCCCGTCTCCACCAACATGTCCAGCCGGTCGCACCAGATCGCCCACAACGAGCGGGCCGAGGCCGAATTCGACGGGACCTCCGACCGCGCGCCCGACAGCAGAGCGGCCAAGGCCGCGGGCCCGCTGACGGAGGCACTCCGGGCCAGAGCGGATCTCAACTCCTCGAACATCAGATCGCCCCCTCTGGCGTGGCCTTGTTGCTCAGAACCCGTCGCCCCATCCGAAAGTGATGTTGTACGCGCGCTGGAGTGCGTGCCGGCCGTGGTCCCCGTCGGCGTAGGCCCATGCGAGGGCTGCGGAGAACCAGAGCAGAAAGACTCCGCCGACGGTGCCAAGAGCGACCAGCTTCCCGTTCCAGCCGAGAAGGACCAGGGCGATGGCCACGATGGCCACGCCGAGGTGGGCACCCTGCGAGTCGAGCGATGCAGCCTTGCGTGCCTCTCTGCGTTCGACCCGTTCTGCGGCGAAGCGCTCCTCTCGAACGGACTGCGGCTCGTTCTCGTCGAAGTTCATCCCGTCCCCCTGGCGCCGAAGCTACACGGGCCCGGTACACGTCGACAGGGGGCATCACGGGGATATGGATCAGGTACTTACGGCGCGAGCCACTCCGCCTGAAGCAGGGGGAGCACGTGCTGTGTTGGTCCCGTCGCCAGGAACGACGAGTACCCGGTGCCTCCGGAGCTCTGGCTCACCTGAACGGAAATCACGTCACCGGCCTTCAGCGGAATGATCACGGACACATCCTGCGAGATGTCTCCGTTGATCCCGACGTCCGCCGTGTCCTGCCCGTCGAAGGCGACGGCAACGCCGTTGACGATGATGAGCAGGACACGGCCCCCGACCGCGTTCTCGGGGAAGTTCCAGTTCAGGGCTGCCCGGAGGAGATAGCGCCCGGGAGTCTTGACCACCAGGGTCGACGTCGTCGCGTCGAACATCGCGTCCGTGTCGTAGTCGGCGCCGGTGAACACGACCCGCGCCGGTTGGCCGTCCAGGAAGGTCTGGTCGTCGCCGGCGTAGACGCTCGCACCGACGTGGACGGCGTTCCCGGCAGGTCCCGTAGCACCCGTCGCACCGGTCGACCCCGTCGCGCCCGTCGACCCCGTCGCCCCCGTCGCACCGGTCGACCCCGTCGCCCCCGTCGCACCGGTCTGCCCGGTTGGGCCCGTGGCACCGGGGGTGCCGGGGGTGCCCGGCTCACCCTGCGGCCCGATCTGTCCGGTCGGACCGGCCGGACCCGTAGCGCCCGTAGCGCCCGGAGCGCCCTGAGTGCCGGGCTCGCCCTGGGGGCCGGGCGGGGCCCGCGGGCGGGGCCGGGGGCCGGGGGGCCGCGGGGCCCGATTTGGGTGTGGATTGTTGGACCGGGGGGTTGAGCGGTGG
>NZ_JBHXKA010000011.1:0-3452 GCF_042722885.1 Streptomyces sp. NPDC058401 | reverse complement strand
CGTCGGGCCCCTTTTGCAGTGCGTCTTGTCGACCGGCGGTCTGTCGCGGAGCTGCGCGTCCCGGCACCGGTCGCCGCCGCCCGCCCGGCCCGCCGCGCTCACGCGCTCACCCGCGGCCGGGGCCGCCGCGGCCCCGGCCGGGCCGGCCATGCCGGCCGCCAGCACCAGGGCGAGCAGGGCGAGTGCTCCGCCCGCCGGCCACTTCCCTCGACGGGGCAACGGTCCCAGCCGAGCCGGTCCACTGATGTCAGGCTTCATCCGCTCGCTCCTCGGCGTTCGAGTCCGAGGGCGAGCGTGACCCGTGCGAGGCCGATCCATCACCACACCCGGCCCCAGCACATCGTTTTTCAGTAAATCGGAGTAATGGATGAGGGGTGACAGCCTCGTACCGTCGGCCGCGGGACCGCGAGGCCGCGAGGCCGCGCCGGTATACCGGATCCGGACCCGCGTGCAGTGACTCCGTTTTCGGCTCACACGCGTGCCTCACGTCTACTCCGAAGCAGGGGCGGTGACGATGTCCGCTCCCCCAGGTGAATCGGAGGGCTGCGGGGGGCGGGGAGAGAGAAGTGCGCCGCGAGGGTCGCCTGAGGGCGAGGGCGTGTTCACGCCGCCCGCGTCGCGCCGAGAACACCGAGAGCCGCCGACCATCACGCCGCCCTTGGAGCGGCTCGGGCACGGCCCGGCCGCCGGGGAGCGGACGGAAGAGGGGCTGTCCGCCCCCGGATTCTTCGTCGTACGGGACGTCGCCGCCGGATCCTGGGCAGGAGGGCGGGTCGCCGTCGTCTCCGGGCCCGCCTTCCGCGGTGCCGATGCGGTAGCGGGTCGGGAGACGGACCCCTGGTAGGCGGGCGGGGCGGAGGAGGAGTTCTCGCCGGCCGCGGACGTCGCTCAGCGTCTGCTGGACGCATATCCCGTTGTCCCCTGTTCATGGCCACGGCACCGGAGGTGCCGCGGCGGTCGAACCGAGTGTTTTCGCTGCCGACGCGTCAGCACATCGTCCAGGAGGGCCACCTGCGGGCAGGGGCAGAAGGCCGCCGCGCGCCCGGACGCTCCGTCAGCGGGCCGTGGGGCACGCCCGCGTGTCCCGCCGAGCCGAGCGGGGCCGCGCCTTCCTCACGGGTCGTGACCAAGGGAATTCGACAGGTAGTAATTAGGTGAATCCTTGACTGAATTCCCGTCAATAGCACTCCACTTGTTATCTCGATTGGATAACGACTACCCCCGATAAGGCCTGGACCAATACCGCGTGACGCGCGTAACTTCCCTTGTTTTATTGCATGTTGAGTGTTCATCAGATCCGACGGACAGGTAACGGAACGATTTCTCGATCCGCACCCCCCTTTGTCCGAATTCTCCGCGGCATTCGTCTGGCAGGCTTCCGCGCACCCACTCATCCGATGTCTACTTGAGGTGCCCATGACAGGACGACGCAGACGGCGTGAACACCGCCGCAAGCCGCGGCGGTTTATGCTCCTCACCGCCGCCATGGCCTCGGCGGCGGTGATCGCCGCCGGCATCGCCTACTCCGGTCTCGGCGACAACGCCCAGGCCGTGTCCGCACAGGCCGGTACGGAGGCCGCCGCACCGGCCGCCGCACCCGCACGGGATCAGGAACCCGAACCCCTCGCGGCCGCGCCCCCCAACCAGCGGGCGCGCGGCATGATCTACGACGGCCTCGCCCCCGCGCCGAAGGGCGACCGGTGCGCCGGCGTCTACCGAACCGGTGCGGGTCTGTGTACCCACGGCCCCGATGCCCCGCCCAAGGGTGTCGACATAACGAAGGACATCGCGCCCGCCGTCAAGGCCTCGGCGCCGGCGGCCGACCCGGCCCGCCCCGCCGCCGACGACCCGGCGGCGGGCGAAGGCGGCGGGCGTCCTCAGGACGCGGCGGCGGCCGACGCCGACCGCACGGCCGACAAGTCCGCGGCGCCCGCGCCCTCGGCGGCCGCCGGCCAGGCCGTCGCCGCCGGTCCCGCGGGCCAGACCGTCCAGTGCGACGGAGACGGCAGCACGGGCAACCGCGTCCAGGTCGTGTACGTCCACGGCCCCGGCCGCGACCGCTACTCCGCGTACGTGGCCTCGTTCCGCAAATGGGCGGCCGACGCCGACCTCATCTACGCCGCCAGCGCCCGGGAGACCGGAGGCGTCCGGCACATCCGCTACGTGACGGCCGCCGACTGCACCCCGACCGTGCTCAACATCGAGCTCCCGGACTCCGCGCTCGCGGAGTTCAGCGCGACGAACGCCGCCCTCGCCGGCAAGGGGCTCGACCGCCGCGACCGCAAGTACATGATCTTCGCGGACACCCAGGTCTACTGCGGCATAGGAACCTTCAACGGCGACGAGCGGCCCGGCCAGGCCAACCTCAGCAACTTCGGTCCCTCTTACGGGCGTACGGACTCCGGCTGCTGGGGCGGCCACACCGCGGCGCACGAACTCGGCCACAATCTGGGCGCGGTCAACAACAGCGCCCCGAACACCAGCCGCGGTGCGCACTGCACCGACGAGTTCGACGTCATGTGCTACTCGGACACCCCGTACTACCCGCAGATGCGCAACATCTGCACCAACCAGGCCTCCGAGAACATCCTGGACTGCAACCACGACGACTACTTCCACACCAGCCCCAAAGCCGGCAGCTACCTGGCCACGCACTGGAACATCGCCGACAACCAGTTCCTGATGCAGAACAAGGGCGGCGGCACCGACCCCGGCCCGAACCCGAGCCCGAGCCCCTCGCCGACCAAGAAGCCGACGCCCGGCCCGACCAAGAAGCCCACGGGCGGACCGGCCGTGACCGTCGGCCAGATCCAGTCGGACTCCGCCGTCGTGAGCTGGCCCAAGGTCGAGGGAGCGGCCTGGTACCAGGTCCTGCTGAACGGCAAGCACCTGGGCTGGGTCCAGTCCCCGGTGCTGCGGGTCTACAACCTCCGGCCCGACACCTCCTACACGGTCGCCGTCTCCGTCCGCGACGGCGCCGGCCGGGACAGCGGAGCCGGCAAGGCCGCGTCCTTCCGTACGAAGGGCGCGGGCGGCGGGGCGACCACCCCCGGGACCCGGTACCTGCTCGGCAACGGCAGCACCGGCCTGGCCGCCGAGGTGTGGGGCGGGCGCGGCGCCGACGGCACCGTGCTCGTCGGGGCGCGCTCCAACGGGTACGCGCAGCAGCAGTGGTACTTCGACGACGCGGGCAGCGGACTGGTCCGCATCCGCTCCGCGGTCTCCGGGAAGTGCCTGCAGCCGGGCGGTACTCCCGCCGCGGGCATGTGGGTCGCGCAGCAGCCCTGCGGCCGCGCCGGTGCGCAGAGTTGGAAGCTGACGCCCCGCGGCGGCGCGGTGAGCGTCACCGACCCGAGCGGCGCCTTCGCGCTGACCGTGAGCAGCCGTCCGTACTACGGGAACTGGCTGCTCGACCTCCAGCGCGCGGACGGCCGGGCCCCGCAGGTCTGGAC
>NZ_JBHXKA010000010.1:0-110370 GCF_042722885.1 Streptomyces sp. NPDC058401 | reverse complement strand
CGGCGGACCCGGCCCCGGGGCCGTCAGGCGGCCACGCCGCCGTCGATCACCAGGTCGGTGCCGACCACGGATCCGGCGTCCGGCGAGGCCAGGTAGAGCACGGCCGCCGCGACCTCGGCGGTGGAGGACACCCGGCCCAGCGGCGATTCGTCCTTCATCCGGGCCGCACGCTCGGCCTCGCCCTCCCCCGGTCGCAGCGACATCGTGGTGGCCGTCGCGCCGGGGCTCACCGCGTTGATGCGGACCCCCTCGGCGATGTGGTCCAGGGCCGCGGCCCGGGTCAGGGCGGAGACGGCCGCCTTGGTGGTGAGGTAGCCGGCGGCCCCCGGGATGCGGGTGTGCGCGCCGAGGTTCGAGGAGATGTTGACGATCGCCCCGCCGCCGGGCTGGTCGCGCATGGCGGCGACCTCGGCCTGGAGGCTGAGCAGGACCCCGGTGACGTTGATGTCCAGCATGCTGCGCCAGTCCTCTTCCACAAGGTCCGCGACCGGGCCGCCGCCCCTGAAGACGCCCGCGTTGTTCACGGCGACGTCGAGACTGCCGAACTCTTCGACGCTGCGGCGCACCATGGCCCGTACGTCCTCGGAGCGGCTCACGTCCGCGGTCACCGCGACGGCCTTGCCGCCCTCCTTCTCGATCAGCTCGACCGTCTCGTCGAGCGGCGCCGCCGTGCGGCCGGCCACGACCACCGCCGCTCCTTCGGCGGCGAAGGCGAGGGCGATGGCCCGCCCGATGCCGGAACCGGCTCCGGTGACGAGGACACTCTTGCCGGTGAAACGTGCGGACATGATGGTGATTCCTTACTCGGTTGTCTGTCAGTTGGCTGTCAGTTGGCTGTCGGTTGCTTGATGCGGGTGCTCGGTTACTTGATGCGGGTGTTGAGGAAGGCGGCTGCGGCGAAGGCGACCGCCGTGGCGGCGAGCGAGACCGTGTCGGAGCCCAGGGAGAGGACGGCGGCGAAGACGACCGTCGGGCCGAGCTCCATCGCGGTGTTCATGACCCCGCCGGCGAGTCCCGCCTGGTGCGGGGCGACTCCGTCGGTGGCGAGGACCGCGGCCCCCGCGAAGGCGGCCGCGGCGCCGGCGGGCAGCAGGAGCAGGCCGGGGAGGAGGCCGTAGGCGTACGGGATCTGCGCGGCCAGGCCGGTGAGCGCGAGGAGTGCGAGTCCGGCCGCGGCGACCACGAGGCCGGCGGTGGTGACGCGGGACGCCCCGTACCGGCCCACGAGGGGTCCGGACACCCGGCCCGCCACCAGCAGCGCCACCGCGAAGGGCAGGAACGCCGCCGAGGTCCGCAGCGCCGACCAGCCCAGTTCCTGCTGGAGGTGCAGGGAGAGGAGGACGAAGGTCACGGCCGTGCCCGCGGCGGTGAGGCCGATGGCCGCCAGGGCGAGGGCCCGGCGCCGGTCGCGGAGGAATCCGAGCGGGAGCAGGGGGTCACGGACCCGGCGCTCGACGAGCGGGAAGGCCAGCAGGAGCGCGGCCGCGGCGATCAGGGTGACCAGGACGCCCGTCGATCCCCAGGACCGGACGTCGGTGAGGACGAAGCCGTAGCTGGCGAGGCTGATCCCGGCGGTGGCCAGCAGGGCGCCCGGCAGGTCCAGGGAGCGGCCCTCCCCCGCCGGGGTGGCGGGCAGCAGCCGGGGGGCGAGGAGCAGGGCGGCGGCGGCCACCGCGACCGGGACGGCGAAGGAGAGCCGCCAGCTGCTCAGGGCGGAGATGACTCCGGAGAGCAGGTTCCCGGCGGTCGCGCCGAGCACGGACAGCCCGCCCCAGGTGGCCATCGCCTTTCCGAACGCGGCGGGGTCGGGGAAGACCGCGCGCAGGACGGCCATGGCGGCCGGTGCGGTGAGTGCGGCGCCCACGCCCTGGGCGAAGCGGGCGGTGAGCAGGACCCCGGGTCCCTGGGCGAACGGTGCGGCGAGGGAGGCCACGGCGAAGAGGAGCAGTCCGGCGGTGAGCACCCGGCGCCCGCCGAACCGGTCGGTGAGGCGGCCTCCGAAGAGCAGCAGGCCCGCGAAGCTCAGCCCGTAAGCGGCGCTGAGGAGCAGCAAGTCGTCGCGGCCCAGGGTGAATTCGCGGCCGATGGCGGGCAGCGGCACGATGAGCGAGGTGAGCGCGAAGATCAGTGTCATCTGCACGGTGCCGAGCAGTGCGAAGGCCGGTCGGGCCCCGGCTTCGGACGCGGTGAGCGTCTGCGTGCTGTGTGCTGTCTGCGTGCTGTGTGCGGTCTGCGTGACGGTCATTACTCCCCCTCAGGATGATGCTGCATGAACTGGATCGTACATTCCAGAATGAAGGTCTAAAAGAACCTCCCCGAAGGGAGGTGTCCCATCGATCAGTCGAGCAGGCTCAGAGCCTGCTCGGCCGCGTTCCGCACCCGGGCCGGGTCCTGCGAGGCCTTGCCCACGACGCGCATGCCCTGCATCAGCACCAGCAGCATGCTGGCGAGCGTGCGCGGATCGCGGTCCGCGGGCAGTTCGCCCTGGGCCTGGGCCCGGGTCAGTGCCGAGTACAGCAGGGTCTCGATGTGGCTCCAGCTCGCTTCGACCTTGCGGGCCGCCGCCGGGTCGAGCGCGCCGAGCTCCGCGGCCGTGTTGGTCACGAAGCAGCCGATCTGCCGCAGGTCGCCGCCGCTCGACTCGGCGGCGAAGCGGCGTACCACCGTGCGCACGGCCGGCAGCGCGGGCCCCGGCTGGGACAGCTCGCGCAGCAGGTCGGGGTCGCGGTGCTCGTTGTAGCGGTCCAGCGCCTTCAGGTAGAGCTCGCGCTTGTTCCCGAAGGTGGCGTACATGCTGGCTCGCCCGATGCCGAGCGCCTCGACGAGGTCCGCCATCGACGTCGCCTCGTAGCCGCGCCGCCAGAACAGCTCCAGAGCCGACTGCAGCGCGGCGTCCGGATCGAATTCCTTGGTCCTGGCCACATCCCGTACTCTACGGATACTGGAACGGTCAGTCAAGTAATCCGGGTGCTTCGTTCAGATGGTTCGGGTCTCCCCCGCCGGGTGGGCGCTCAGCTCGACCACTTCGACGCAGCGCCGCAGCTTGGCCTGGGCGCGGGGCGAGTCGGTGACGGGGACCACGATCTCGCACACCGCGAGGCCGCTGCCGTCGGCGGCCCTGAAGGACAGCGTCCTGACGGACAGGTTGTTCAGCATGGCGGAGATGCGGGTGAGTGCGTGGCCGCCGTCCCGGACGGTGATGGTCAGCGTGTGGCAGGCGGTCTCGCCGGTGCGTACGGCGTCGTCGACGGCGGGGAGAACATCGCTGCGGGTCATGAGAGGTGGGCTCCTGTCCTGGGGCGGAGGTGCGTGGTCCCGGAAAACAAGAAGACCCCTCGCGGATGCGAGAGGTCTGCGTGCGGGCGGTGGGCTGCTGGGGTGGTCTCAGTTCAGCTCCGGGCCGGCACGCCGGCGCTAATCTTCTGCTGGCGCATGCGGAAGAGTTTGGCACGCCGTCGCCGACATGTGACACCACATCTCACGATGCGGATGGCCCGCGCCACGGGGCCCGTCGGGTCACTCCGGCATGCGCAGCCAGACCGTGGTGTCCCGGGGCAGTACGGGCCCGCCGTCCGCGCCGGTGTCGAGCGGGCCGCTGCCGAGCAGGACCCGGGCGCCCGGGGGAAGCGGGACCGGGCCGGCGAAGGCGGTCAGGCAGCGGAAGCCGCCGGGGCGGTCGAAGCACAGGGTGTCGGGCCCCGCGTCGACCCACTCCAGCGTCTCGGGCAGCCGGGCCAGCTCGGCGCCGCGCAGGGCGAGCGCCTCGCGGTAGAGGGTGAGGACCGAGTACGGGTCCTCCTGTTGCGCCGCCGCGCTGAGGGCGGCCCACCCTTCGGGCTGGGGCAGCCAGGGCGCGGCCTGTCCGGCCGGGGCGGAGAAGCCGAGGGAGGGTCCGGCGGGCTCCCACGGCAGGGGGACGCGGCAGCCGTCGCGGCCCCGGTCCGTCCCGCCCGAGCGGACGAAGGTCGGGTCCTGGAGGAGCGCGTCGGGCAGGTCCTGGACCTCGGGCAGGCCGAGTTCGTCGCCCTGGTAGATGTAGACGCCGCCCGGCAGGGCCAGGGAGACCAGGGCCGCTGCGCGGCCCCGGCGGCGGCCGAGTCCGGCGTCGCTGGGGTCCAGGAGCCGCTTGTCGCCCATGTCGAAGGAGGTGTCGGCGCGGCCGTAGCGGGTGACGTGGCGGATGGTGTCGTGGTTGGAGAGCACCCAGGTGGGCGGGGCGCCGACCGGTTCGTGCGAGGCGAGTGTGGCGTCGACGACCTTCCGCAGGGCGCCGGAGTCCCAGGGGCAGCAGAGGTAGTCGAAGTTGAAGGCGGAGTGCAGTTCGTCGTGGCGCAGGTACCGGGCGAACTGCTCGGCCTCCGGGAGCCAGACCTCGCCGATGAACACGCGGTCGCCCGGATAGGTGTCGAGGATCTTGCGCCAGTCGCGGTAGACGGCGTGGACGGCGTCGACGTCCTGGTACGGCAAGTCGGTGGGGTCGGGGTTTTCGCCGACGTCGGGGAGACCGGGCTTCTTGGCGAGGCCGTGCGCCACGTCGATGCGGAACCCGTCGACCCCGCGGTCGAGCCAGAAGCGCAGCACGTCCTCGAACTCGGCGGCCACGTCGGGGTGTTCCCAGTTCAGGTCGGGCTGCTCGGGGGCGAACATGTGCAGGTACCAGGGGCCTTGGGTGCCGTCGGCCTCGGTGATCCGGGTCCAGGCGGGGCCTCCGAAGTAGGAGTGCCAGTCGTTGGGCGGCAGTTCGCCCCGCTCGCCGCGCCCGGGAAGGAACCAGAAGCGCTCGCGCTCGGGGGATCCGGGTCCGGCGGCGAGGGCCCGGACGAACCAGGGGTGCCGGTCGGAGCAGTGGTTGGGCACGAGATCGACGATCACCCGGAGCTCGTGGGCGTGGGCCTCGGCAATGAGCTCCTCGGCCTCGGCGAGGGTGCCGAAGAGGGGGTCGATGTCGCGGTAGTCGGCCACGTCGTAGCCGGCGTCGGCCATGGGCGAGACGTACCAGGGGTTGAACCAGAGCGCGTCCACGCCGAGCTGCCGCAGGTAGGGCAGCCGCGCGCGGACCCCGGCGATGTCGCCGGTGCCGTCGCCGTTCCCGTCGGCGAAGCTGCGGATGTAGATCTGGTAGATCGCGGCGTGCCGCCACCACGGGGAGGCTGCGGGGTGCGGGACGGGCTGGGTCACGGGGTCTCCTGGTGCGGTGGGTGCGGGGGCATGCGGGGTGCGCGCGAGGGCGGGAGGGGCGCGCCCGGGTGCGGGGCCCGGTCGGGCGGGGTGCTGGGGTGACCGGGCCCCGGGTTCCGGTAGGGGGGAAGGTGAAGGTCTGCGGCCGGGCTACCAGCCCGAGTTGCCGGCTCCGCGGTTGACGGTGAACCCGCCGGCGAGGCTCAGGCCGCCGGAGGCCGCGTCGGTGACCGTGACCCCGCTGAAGGCGCCCGCGCCGGCCGCGTTGATCTCGATGCCGTAGCCGCCGGCCTTGGCGATCCTGGTGTTATTCACGGTCAGGTTCCCGACGTTCTTCTGCCAGGAGACGAGCAGGCCGCTGTAGGTGCTGTCCAGGATGTCGTTGTCCTGGAGGAGCACCGGGGTGGTGATCTCGGAGGTGTCCGCGTACACCCACAGGGCGCCGAGCTTGCTCGCCCAATTGGGCTCGTAGCCGCCGGCCCGGTCGATGGTGTTGCGCTGGACGGTCGCCGGTCCGCTGAAGGGGATGCCGAAGCGGGTGCTGACCGCGATTCCGGCGGCGCCGGTGACGGTGTCGGAGACCAGGTTGTCCTCGATCCGGTTCCCGCTGCCGCCGTAGATCGCGGCCCCGTTCGCGAGCAGCGGGAGCTGGACGGTGTTGAAGCGGAGCACGCAGTCGGTGACAGCCTGAGCCTCGGACCACATCGCGAGGGCGTCGTCGCCGGTGTTGCGGATGCTGCTCTGGGAGACCTCGCTGCCCGTGGTGCCCTTGTGCAGGTTGACCCCGTCCGCGTAGGTGTCGCGGATGCGCAGGCCGGTGGCGAGCAGGCCACGGGTCGGTGCGTCGATCCACAGGCCGACCTTGCTGTGCTGGATCCAGAGGTTCTGCAGGGTGGAGCCGGTGCCGAAGTCCCCTTCGACGGCGGCGTCGCTGTTGGCGTCGTCGCGGTGGTCGGACTCTCCGGTGATCGCCAGGTCCTGCACGGTGCTGGTGCCGCCGCGGCCGAAGAGGCCGCCCTTGCCGTTTCGGCCGCGCAGGGTGGTGTGCCATTCGCCCGCGCCGCGCAGGACGGCTCCGGTGAGGTTGACGGATCCCGAGACGTCATACGTGCCGGCCGGGAGCCAGAGGCCCTTGCCCTGGGCGGTGGCCGTGGAGAGCGCGCCGTTCAGGGCGGCGGTGTCGTCGCTGCCGTCGTTCGCGGTGACGCCGAGGGTGGTGGCGGACACGAATCCGGTGGCGGGCATGGTGGACGCCGTCGGGGCGGTCTCGGTCTCGACGAGGTCGATGGCGTAGGAGGCGGCGGTGTCCCCGGCGTCCTTCTGGAACTTCAGCACGGTGCCGGCGGGGAACTCTCCGGTGAGGGTGCGGGTCTCGTCGAAGAAGCGGTGGGCTTCGCCCTGGGAGGGGTCGTTGCCGTAGGGGTAGGCCCCGTAGACCCAGCTGTACTTGGAGGTGAGGGCGAGGTCCTTGGTGTGGGCGCCGTTGGCGTAGAGGCTGAGGGTGGCGTTGTTCCCCGTGCCGGCCGTGTTGTCCGGGATCGAGTAGCGCACGGTCACGGCGTTGGCGGCCTTGGCCAGGGTGAACTGGACGTACTCCCCCGTCTGGTCGAGTACGACGGCCCGCCGGCCCGATGCCTCGGAGGCCAGGGTCTTGTAGGTGCGGTCGGGGCCCGTGACGGAGGCGTTGGTCGCGCCGGCCTCGGCCTCGTAGACGGTGTACGGGAGGCTCGCGCCGCGGGCGGCATTCGGCGCGGAGCCGGTGACCTCGATGCCGTCGAGCTGGAGGTCGCCGTTGTCCCCGGTCTCCGTGCGCAGGGTGAGGGTGTTGAGCCGGGCCCGCAGGGGTGCGTCGGTGGTGACGGCGGCCCAGGCTCCCGAGGTGGCGGGGAGGGTGAGCCGGCGGACGGGGACTCCGTTGGCCGTCAGGGTGATGGTCGCGGCGTTCGCCCCGGGGGTGCGGTAGCGGACGGCCACCTGCCGGGTGGCGGCGGTGGGCGCGGAGACGGAGAAGACGGCGCGGGCGCCGGTGGCGGTGAAGCCCGTGAGGTAGCCGGTTCCGCTGAAGCCGGCCACGGCGGAGGCGGTCGCGGGGCCGCCCGAGGCGAAGGCGGTCTCGGCCTGGTGGCTGAGGGAGGCGGGCGGCGGGTCGGTGGGGGTGGTCGTCGGGCCGGTGGGGGTGATGCCGTCGAGGTTCACGTTGCCGGAGTCGGCGGTCGTGAAGGTCAGCGCGACCGTGTTCGCGCCGTTCACCAGGGGCAGCGGCTCCTCCCGGACGGCCCAGGTGCTCCAGTTCGCGGTGGCCGGGAGGGACACCTGGCGGATCTTGACCCCGTTCGCGTAGAGGCTCAGGGTCTGCGCCGAGCCGGTGCCGTTGGCGTACCGGATCGCGACCGAACCCGTACCCGACGCGGCGGACTGCACCGCGAAGGAGACCGAAGCGGACCCCTTGTTGGCGTCCGTCAGCCCACCGACGTAACCGCTACCGGTGTAACCGGAATGCTCCGACTCGACGCGGGCACCGCCCGACAGGACGGCCGACTCCGCCTCCAGGCCGGCCGAGGGGGTGGTGGGGCCGGCGTCGGCCGGGGTGAGCTGGTCGAGGTTCACGTTGCCGGAGTCGGCGGTCGTGAAGGTCAGCGCGACGGTGTTCGCGCCGGCGGACAGCGGGACGGGCTCCTGGCGGGTGGCCCAGGTGTCCCAGTTCGCGGTGGCAGGGAGGGACACCTGGCGGACCTTGACCCCGTTGACGTAGAGGCTCAGGGTCTGCGCCGAGCCCGTGCCGTTGGCGTACCGGATCGCGACCGAACCCGTACCCGACGCGGCCGACTGCACCGCGAAGGAGACCGAAGCGGACCCCTTGTTGGCGTCCGTCAGCCCACCGACGTAACCGCTACCGGTGTAACCGGAATGCTCCGACTCGACGCGGGCACCGCCCGACAGGACGGCCGACTCCGCCTCCAGAGTGACGGCGGCGGCGTACGAGCCGGTGGCGAGGGTGCCGGTGAGGCCGGTGGTGGCCAAGGCGGTGAGGAGGAGCGGGGAGATGAGGCGGGCGGCTCTGGTGCGGGTTCCTCGGGAAGAAGACACGGCGGCGTGTCCTTTCTGAAGGCGCGCCCTGCCCGCGGGGGGTGCGGGAGGGCACGGTGGGGGCCGCCGCGGCGGTCCGTCGCTGCGGCGGTATCGGGGGGTGGAGAGGAGCGGGGGGCGGGGAGGGGTCAGCCCTTGAGGCTTCCCGCCGTGAGGCCGGAGATGATGTGCCGCTGGAAGAGGAGGAAGAGGACCAGCAGCGGGACGCTCGCCATGACCATGCCTGCGAGGAGCTGGTTGGCCGGCATGAACTCCGCGAGGCGGTTCAGGGCGACGGTGACCGGCTGCTTGGTCTCGTCCGGCAGGACGAGCATCGGCCAGAGGAAGTCCTTCCAGACTCCGACGACGGCGAAGATCGACACCACGGCCAGCACCGGACGGGACAGCGGGAGGATCACCGAGACGAGGATCCGTACCGTGCCCGCGCCATCGATCCGGGCGGCGTCGAGCAGTTCCGTGGGGATCTGGTCGAAGAACCGCTTGAGGATGAAGACGTTGAAGGCGTTCGCCGCGGCGGGCAGCCAGATGGCGAACGGGGTGTTGATCAGGTTCACGTGGACGAGGGGAACGTCCACGACGGTGAGGTACGCGGGGACGAGCAGCGCGGAGACCGGCAGCATCAGGGTGGCCAGCATCATCGCGAGGACCGCGTTGCCCAGCACCGGGCGGAGCTTGGACAGCGCGTACGCGGCGGAGACGTCGATGACCAGCTGGAAGAGCAGGGCTCCGAAGGCGAGCAGGACGGTGTTGAGGAAGTAGCCGGCGAGCCCCGTGTTCGTCCAGGCCTCGGTGTAGCTCTCGGGGTGCCAGCTGCTCGGGAGCACGGTCGGATGGGGCTGCGCCAGCTCCGCGGAGGTTTTGAGGGCGCCGGTGGTCATCCAGTAGAGCGGGAAGACGAAGGCCAGGGTGAAGCCGGTCAGGGTCGCGCCCAGGACGAAGCGGTGCAGGAACCGGCCGACGGGCCGGGTCAGTTCGGCGGGCGCGATGAGCGTGCGGGAGCGGGGTTCGGTGGCGGCCATGGCGGTCCTCCTTTCAGTCCTTGGTCCGGGTCAGCCGCAGGTAGAGGCCGGCGAAGAGGCCCAGGACGACGAAGAGCAGGGTGCTCATGGCGCTGGCCAGGCCGAAGTCGTTGTAGACGAAGGCGTAGCGGTAGAGCAGCAGCAGGATGGTGACGGTGGCGTCGTCGGGGCCGCCGCCGGTGAGGACGAAGGGTTCGACGAACACCTGCATCGTGCCGATGACCTGGAGCAGCAGGGTGATCAGGAGGATGAATCTGACCTGCGGGATCGTGACGTGCCACAGGCGTTGGCGGATGGAGGCGCCGTCGAGCTCGGCCGCCTCGTAGAGCTCTCCGGGGATGCCGCCGAGCGCCGCCAGGTAGATGAGGGTGGTGGTGCCCATGTTGGCCCAGGTGGAGACGAGGACCAGGGAGATCATCGCGAGGTGCTCCGACTCCAGCCACTGCTGGGCGGGCAGGTGCAGGATGCCGAGCACGTTGTTGAAGAGGCCGGGGCCGGGATCGTAGAACCATCGCCAGAGCAGCATGGTGACGATGGGCGGGAGCATCACCGGGAGGTAGACGGTGAGGCGCAGGTACGACTGGCCGCGCCGGAGTTCGTTCAGCACGACGGCGGTGACGAACGGGGCGGCGAAGCCGAAGACGAGTGCCAGGAGCGTGAAGTAGCCGGTGTTGCGCCAGGCGGTGGCGAAGAGCGGATCGGCGAGGAGGCGGCGGAAGTTGTCCAGGCCGACCCACTCGGCGGGCTGGGCGAAGGTCACCTGCTGGAAGCCCAGGAGGACGCCGCGGACGATCGGGTACCAGGCGAAGAGGGCGAAGCAGATCAGTGCGGCGGAGAGGAAGAGGTAGGCGACCAGGTTCTCCCGCAGCCGGCGGGCCCGGCCGGCTGCGGGGACCCGGCCCGTGGCGGGGTTCTCGCCGGTGGCTCCGGTCCGCCGGAGGTCCCGGAGGCGACGCGCGCGCCGCGGGTTCCGGGGGCGCGGGACCGGGGCCGCGGGGGTGGGGAGTACGGACATGTCACTTCACCGTGGCGAGGATGGTGTCGGTGCGGGCGGCGGCGTCCTTGAGCAGCTTGTCCATGTCCGCGTCCTCCTTGGTCAGGACGGACTGCATGACGCCGTCCAGGACGGTGTAGATCTGCTGCGCGTTCGGCGGCTCGACCTTGACCTCGACCTGGGGGCTGCGGTCGACGAACGGCTTGTAGTTCTCCTGCGGAACGTTGGCGTGCGCGACGTGGATGGCATCGATCTTCTGCTGGGCGGCGCCGCCGAAGAGGTTGGGCTGGGGCAGGCCGATCGGGACGCCGAGGCCGGAGAACTTGGTGACGTTCTCCTCCTCCCGGTCGGGGTTGAGGTACTTCCACTGGACCCACTGCAGGCCGGCCTTGATCTTCTCGGGCGTGGCCTTGGGGTTGAACATGAACCCGTCGCCGCCGCCGAGGGTGGCCGTGCCGGGGAGGGCCGCGAGGCCGAACTCCTCGTACTTGCGCTCGAACTGCTTGACAATGGTGGGGATGTTGTCCGGTCCGGCCATGTACATACCGAGCTTGCCGGAGCCCATCATCTTCTGGACGTCGCCGATCTCCAGGAGCTGGCGGGTGCCCATGCTCCGGTCGGTCCAGCGCATGTCGTGCAGGGTCTGCAGCGCCTTGCGGCCGGCGTCGCTGTCGAACGCGGCCTTCCACGTGCCGTTCTGCTCGGTGGCCACCTCGCCGCCCATGGAGTAGAGCCAGGACGTCAGGTGCCAGCCGCCCTGGTTGTTCTTGCTGTAGTCGGCGTAGCCCACGGTGTCCTCGCCGAGCTCGCTGATCTTCTTCGCGGCGGCCCGGACCTCTTCCCAGGTGGTCGGGGGCTTGTCGGGGTCGAGTCCGGCCTTGCGGAAGAGCTCGCGGTTGTAGACGAGACCCATGGAGTAGTTGCCGGTGGGCAGGCCGTAGGTCTTGCCCGCCTTGTCCTTGAACACCTTCTGGAGCTCGGGGCGTATGTCGGAGAGGTACGGGACGTCGGCCAGGTAGGGGGTGATGTCGGCGCCCTGCTTGCGCTGGATGAGCCCGGCCGGATCGGTGAAGTAGACGTAGTAGACGTCTTCGAGCTGGCCCCCGGCGAGTTTGGCCGCGAAGGTCTTGGGGTCCATCTGGCCCTCGCGGGCATCGATCTTGATCTTCGGGTGCGCCGCCTCGAACTGCTTGACCAGCTCCTCGAAGTCCTTGCGGTCGGCGGCCTGCGTCGTGGCCGGCATGCCGTTGACCGTGATCGTCACCACCCCGCCGGCCTTGTCGCCGGCCGGGGCCGGTGTGCCGCCGCAGGCGGTGAGGCCGAGGCTCGCCACGAGGGCGGTGGAGGTGAACAGGGCGCGACGTCTGGTGATGCCATCCATGCGAACAGGCCTTCCGTGCGGGTCGGGCTTCGATGGCGCGACAGTAGAAGCCGTGAACGCAAGAAGTCAATAATGTTACGCAAGAGATTACGCATCAAGATTCAGCTAGGTGACGGATCGTGACGCCCGGCCATCACCCCCGCGACGGCATCTGACACGAAGAAGAGGGCCCGGCGACAGCCGGACCCTCTTTCCCCGCGGGCCTCCCCCGCTCCCCCGTCAGCCCTGCGAGGACCGGCGCGTGGTGGAGGAGCGGACGATGAGTTCGGTGTCGAAGAGGATCTCCGAGGACAGGGCCACGCCGGTACGGATCTGCTCGGCGAGGAACTGCACCGCGGCCGAGGCCATGGCGGCGACGGGCTGGCGTGCCGTCGTCAGCGGAGGGTCGGTGGCCACCATGAAGAGCGAGTCGTCGAAGCCCACGACGGACAGTTCGGCCGGCACCCGCAGCCCCCGCCGGCGGGCCCCGCGAATGGCTCCGAGGGCGAGGGCGTCACTGGCGCAGACCACCGCCGTCACCCCGCGCGGGAGGAGCTGGGAGATCGCCGTGGCGCCGCCCTCCATCGAGAAGAGCGCATGGGCGACCAGTGGCCGCCAGTCCTGGGCCGGAACCCCGCGGCGGGCGTTGAAGGCCGCGTAACCAGCGAGTTTGCGGACCGACGGGACGTGCCCGGAGGGTCCCACGATCATCCCGATCCGCTCGTGGCCGAGCGCCGACAGGTGCTCCAGCGCCTGCTCGGCAGCCCCGGCGTCGTCCACCGAGACCTGCGCGACGCCCGGGTTCTCGTCGGCCGGGTTCACCAGGACCACGGGGATCGCACGGCGGCGCAGCTCACGGCCCTGGGCCTCGCCTATGTCGGTGTAGCTGGCGCCGACGAAGACGATCCCGCCGACGTTCTGCCCGAGCAGCATGTCCACGTAGTGCGACTCCGAGACCCCGTCGGCCGTGCGCGTGCACAGCACGGGGACCAGCCCCTGGCCGTTGAGGAGTCCCGCGAGCGCTTCCGCCGCGGCGGAGAAGACCGGGTTCTGGAGGTCCGGGACCACCAGCCCGATCAGCTGCGCCCGCTCCTTGCGGAACTCCACCGGGCGCTCGAAACCGCATACGTCCACGGCGGTCAGCACCGCCTCGCGGGTGGCGGGCGCGACGTCCCTGTTGCCGTTCAGGACGCGACTCACCGTAGTCGTACTGACGCCGGCCATCTCGGCCACCTGGGCTAGCCTCTGGGTGCTCACATGGTCAAGCTACCAGTCGGGTGCGCAAAAACCAGTCCCTCGTGCGCAAATACCTTGCAAGCGGATCGGATGCGCGTCGCGCCCATGGCCCGGCCTTGCGCCCGTCGTGCCCGCCGCACCCGCCGCGCCCGCCCAATGGCGCACCCCGGTCGCGACCCGCCCCCGGGGGTGATGGCCTGGGTGGGTGACCGTACGGCCGACCGGGGCCCGTACGGCCAGGGCGAGGAGACACATCGTGGCCAAGGCCTATCTGGTGGGTGCCGGCATCGCTTCCCTGTCGGCGGCGGCGCTGCTGATCAGGGAGGGCGGGTTCGCCGGCTCGGACATCACGATCCTGGAGGCCCAGGGCCGGACCGGCGGAAGCCTGGACGCCGCGGGGGATCCCGAGAACGGCTACACCATGCGCGGCGGCCGGATGTTCGAGCTGCACTTCGAGTGCACCTACGACCTGCTGAGCTCCATCCCCTCATTGGACGCGCCGGGCACTTCGGTCACCCAGGACACCTTCGCCTTCCACGAGGACTTCGCCTGGAACGACAAGGCCCGCCTGGTCGACTCCGCCGGCCGTCGGGTCGACACCCGTTCCATGGGGTTCTCCGAGCGCGACCGCCTGGACCTGGTCGCGTGCGTGGCCTCCCCCGAGTCCCGGCTCGACGGAAAGCGCATCTCCGACTGCTTCACCCCGGAGTTCTTCACCACCAACTTCTGGTACATGTGGTGCACGACCTTCGCCTTCGAGCCCTGGCACTCGGCGATCGAGTTCCGGCGCTACCTCAACCGGTTCGTGCACCTCTTCAAGACCTTCGACACCATGTCGGGCATCTACCGAACCCGCTTCAACCAGTACGACTCGATCGTGCGCCCGCTCCAGAGCTGGCTGCGGAGCAACGGCGTCGTGTTCACGCTGAACACCACCGTGAACGACGTGGAACTGGCCGACGGCGAGGGAACCACCGTCACCGCCCTCGTCTGTACGCGGGAGGGCGCGGCCCTGCGCATCCCCGTCGCCGCCGAGGACCTGGTCTTCGTCACCAACGGATCGATGACCGCGAACTCGACCCTGGGATCCACCGACGCCCCCGCCGTACTGGACACCTCCGCGCCGGACGCCTCGTGGCGCCTGTGGCAGACCCTGGCGGCCAAGCGCCCGCACCTGGGCGACCCTTCGGTGTTCGACTCCTCCGTCTCGGACTCCACCTGGGGCTCCTTCACCGTCACCACCCAGGACCCCACCTTCTTCAAGGCCATGGAGGAGTTCTCCGGCAGCGAGGCCGGCAAGGGCGGTCTGATCACCTTCAAGGACTCCGGCTGGCTGCTGACCATCGTCCTCAACCACCAGCCGCACTTCCACGAGCAGCCCGAGGGCACCTACGTCTGGTGGGGGTACGCCCTGTTCCCGGACAAGGCCGGTGACCACGTGGGCAAGACGATGGCCGAGTGCACGGGCCGCGAGATCCTCACCGAGGTGCTCGGACACCTGCGCCTCGCGCAGAGCGAGCAGATCCTGGACTCCTCGGTCGTCGTACCGGCCCTGATGCCGTACATCACCAGCCAGTTCCTGGTGCGCAAGGCCGGCGACCGGCCCGAGGTGGTCCCGGAGGGCTCCACCAACCTGGCCTTCATCGGTCAGTACGCCGAGGTCCCCGACGACGTGGTGTTCACGGTCGAGTACTCGGTGCGCACCGCGTGGACCGCCGTGGCCGGGCTGCTCCACCTGGACCGGCAGCCGCCGCCGGTCTACAAGGGCGGCCACGACCCCAGGGTGCTGCTCGAGGCGCTGCACACGATGCACCGCCACTGAGCCCCGGTCGCGGGCGCCGTCTCGCGCGCCGCCGCGTCCGCCGTCGCCCGGCCCCGGTTCCGGTCACCGGGCGGCGACACGGCGGGCGCGACCGGGTACCGTACGCCCCTCGACGACAGAGAGGTGCGGCCATCGTGACCCGAATCCCGGACGTGGGCGATGTGGTGGGCGATTTCTCGCTCCCCGGCGGCCGGCTCAGCGAGGACGTGTTCGTGCGCGGGCAGTACTCGCTCGGCGAGCAGCGCGGGAACCCGGTCGTTCTCGCCTTCTACCCCGGCGACAACACCCCGGTCTGCACGACGCAGTTGTGCTCCTATTCCGACGGCCTGGAGTCGCTCTCCGCGTGCGGTGCCCAGGTGTGGGGCATCAGCCCGCAGGGCGTCGACAGCCACGAGTCCTTCGCCCGGGACCGCGGCCTGCGGATGCCGCTGCTGGCCGACACCGACCGCGAGGTGGCCCGCGCCTTCGGCATCACGGCTCCCGTGATCGGTCTGCGCCGGGCCGTCTTCGTCATCGCGCCGGACGGCACCCTGCACTGGAAGCACGTCGGGACCCTGGGCATGAGGTTCCCCTCCGCGGACACCATCGCGGAGCAGCTCGCCGGTGTCACCGCCGGCTGAGGCTCAGGAGGCCGGCTCGGCCGCGGGCATGAGGCGGCCGACCGAGTTGACCATCTGCCGGCGGCTGAGCAGGCGGCCGCCGACCGCCATCACCCGGTTGAGGGCGCCGGAGATCACGCTGGGGCCCGGGTTCCTGCGGTCCAGCGCCGCCAGCGCCGTGCGGACGACCTCCTCGCACGTCTGGACCCGGGTGCCGCCGCCCACCTCGCTGGTCCCGATGACGTCGAAGAACTCCGTCTTCGTCGCGCCGGGCGAGAGCGCGAGCACCCGCAGTCCGGTGCCCTGGGATTCGTGCCAGAGCGCTTCGGTGAAGCTCAGCACGAAGGCCTTGGTGGCGCCGTAGACGGCCATCTGGGGAATGGGCTGGTAGGCGGCCATGCTCGCGACGTTGACGAGGACGCCCTTGCCGTGGGCGCGCAGGGGACCGATGAAGGCGCGGCTGATGTCGACGACCGCGCCCACGTTGACGGCGAGTTCCTGGCGCAGCCGTGCGGGATCCTCCTGATGGAGGGGGCCGAAGGTGCCGAAGCCGGCGTTGTTGACCAGGCTCGTGACCGTGATGCCGCGCCGCTCCAGCTCTGCGAGGAGCGTGTCCCCGATCCGGTCCGCCCCGAGGTCCATCGGGACGGGTGTGGCCTGGATCCCGTACTGCGCCGAGAGTTCCGCGGCGAGCCGCTCCAGGCGGTCGGCGCGGCGGGCGACCAGGACGAGGCCGGATCCGCGGGCGGCGAGCCGGCGGGCGAACTCCTCGCCGAGACCGGAGCTGGCGCCCGTGATCAGTGTGGTCTGGCCCCGGTAGTCGACCGCGTTCATGACCCGTCTCCCCTGCGCGTGGTGGCGTACCTCCCGTACGCGGCCACCGTACGCGCCGGGTCCCCGGCCGTCCGGCGGAGGCCGGACGAACGGGGACCGGATGAGCGGGAGCCTCGGGGGCCCGTGCTCAGTTGTTGGAGCCCACCGTGTTGTTGAGGCCCGCGTTGAACACGTCGTCGGCGGCGAACTGCAGCCAGTCGCCGAAGACGATGGTGTACGACTTCTCCGACGGGGCGTTGACGGTCACATCGGCGGAGGCGGCGGAGGCGCAGCCGAGGACGATGAGACCGGCGGCGACGACGGAGAGCGCGGAGCGGACGGAACGCATGGATCCACCTTTCGAGGGGGTCAGCGGGCACCTCCGAACCTAAAGAGGCTCCGCCCGTCTGTCCCGTCACACCGCCGGGCGGGGCCGAGAGCCAGCCGATCGGCCGAACGTCCCGGAAGCCGGTGGAGAAGTTCTGGGCGGCCTCGGCCCAGGGGTTGGCCGAGGCCGCAAGGCGCTGCGGGATCCGAAAGCCGACGGGACACCTGGCGTCACGTGAGGAGGAGAAACGTCACGTCGGGTGTCTGTTCTAGGAGGGTGTGGGGACACCCTCCCTGGCATCTTGACGGATGACCGCGCCGCCATCAGTAAACATATATACCGTTGAGTAAGCAAGGGTATGAAAATATTCATGTGTGAGGGTGGTGTGAATATGGCACCTCATGCCACTTCGTGGACCCCGCAGAGACGCTTGGAGGCCCCTTGGAGGGGCCTGGCGGGTCCCTAGAGGAAGAAGCCGTGCTGGTCCGCGGCCTGCTCGTAGCTTTCGAGCCGGGCCTGCGTGCGCTCGGGGTCCGCGTCCGCCATCGCCTGGAGCAGGGCCGCGGACAGCACGCCCGGCGCCGCGTAGGAGTCGAAGACCAGCCGCGAACCGGTACCGGCCGTCAGCGCGACATCGGCCTCGTCCACCAGCGGCCCCAGCGTGCGGTCCGTGATCAGCGCGATCCGCAGCCCCGCCCCGCGGGCCACCCGCAGGGCGGCCAGGGTCTCCTTGGCGTGCCGGGGCATGGCGAAGGCCAGCACCCAGCTGCCGCCCGCCGCCCGGGCCTGCAGCAGCGCGTCGGAGGCGACGCTGCCGCCCCCGGTGATCAGGCGCACGTCGGGGTGGATCCGGCGGGCCGCGTACGCGAAGTACTCCGCCAGCGAGACGGAGATCCGCAGCCCGAGGACCGTCAGCGGCACCGACCGGGCCAGCTCGCGTCCGATGTCGAGCACCTGGTCGGTGTCGGCCAGCAGCTGGCGGACGGTGCGCAGGTTCTCGATCTCGGCGTCGACGGCCGCCTGCAGTTCGTTGCGCCGGGTCTGTTCGGGACTGTCCGGGGCGCCGGCCACCGCGCTGAGCGCGATCGGCTGGAGCACGTCGCGCAGGGCCGGGTACCCGCTGAAGCCTAGGGCGGAGGCGAAGCGGGTCACGGAGGGCTGGCTCACGCCGGCCCGTTCCGCGAGCTCGGTGATCGAGAGGAACGCCGCCTCGGTGAGGTGGTCGACGAGGTACTGGGCGATCCGGCGCTGCCCCGGCGAGAGCGGGTGCCCGTCGAACAGCGCCCGGACCCGGTCGGCCGGGGCCCGCTCGTGGTCGATCGCCTGACCGCTCGGCGTGATCGCTGCCGCCTGTGCGCGCGCCTGCTGCCCCGATGACACCGGCGGTCCTCTCTTTCGTGCCGCTCTGTGATCCCAACATAGCTCACGGCATCCGGCTGACCAGCGCGCTTCCCCCCGCAGCCGGCCGCGGGGCCGCCCCCGGGCGGCCGGGGGCGGGCGCGGCGACCGCGGCAACGGCCCGGACTGACGGAGCGTCAGCAGTATTGCGCGGGCTGCCCCGTTGCGAGCCGGTTCGGGGCCCGGCCGTCGAGGAGGAGCACCACGAGGGCCCGCAGGGGCTGGTCCAGCGGGACGAACGCACCGCCGTCGGCGGCGGGTACGGACCGCACTCCGTGCAGGGCCAGGCGGTCGCCGGTACCGGCGTACTGGGCTGCGGTGAGCCGGTAGCCGCAGGGCGGGTCGGCGAGGATCTCGCCGACGGCCGCGGGGGCGTTGTCCGCGCCGGCCAGCGGGACCGGTCCCGACGCACTGCCCGCCGCCCGGCGGGCCCCGTCCGAGGCCGCCGCCAGGGGGCCCGTACGCGTGGAGACGTAGGCGAACAAGCCTTGCAGGGCTGCCAGTTGGGAGTCCACCCGGCGGCGGTGGTTCAGGGACGGGTCGGCCCTCTCCGCGTCCCCGGCCGCGCCCGCGGCTGCTTCGATGCGGGTTTCGACCAGCAGCGCGACCGCGTGCTTCACGCCCGCCGTGTTGCGCAGGATCCGCTCCTGGCCGTCGCCCGCGGACTGCCCGGCGGGGGCGCCGGTCACGGGGTCGGTGCGGATGCCGTAGGTGCCGGTGGAGCGGCCGGCCGCGCGGGCCGCCGCGCGTACGTACGCGGCGGACAGGAGGCGGGACTCCGCGTACACCGCCGGGTCGGTGTTGAGGTTGCGCGGCCAGAGGTCGAAGAGGTCCTTGTCGTACGTACCCGGCGTCGACCGGTACTCGTGCAGGTCGTACACGAGGTGCGGCCGGTGGTCGCGCAGTACGGCGGCCAGCGCCCGCGCCTCGGGCGAGACCAGGGCCGCGTGGTCCCGGTTGATGTCGGTGCCCACGGCGTTGGAGCGGGTGCCGGCCGCCCGGCCGTCCGGATTGGCCGTCGGGACCACGAGCAGGGTGACGGTCTCCAGGAGGCGCCTGGTCGCCGCGTCCCGGGCGTGGGCGAGGTCCCGCACGGTGCTCAGACAGGCCTCGCGCCCCGCCGGTTCGTCTCCGTGCTGGCTGCATACCAGCAGGACGGTGAGGGGGCCCCGGCCCAGGGTGACCAGGCGCAGCGGGCGGCCCCGTACGGTCGTGCCGATGGTCCGGACCGTGGTCCGGGCCGCGCTCCGGGCCGCGGCGTGCTCGCCGTGCCGGCCGATCGCGTCGAGCAGGTCCCGCTCCTGGGATTCGCTGGTCCAGTGCGCCCCGCGCGCGGCCTCGAAGCCGGTACGGGGCCCTCCTTCGGCCGCACGCACCGGGGCGGGGGCCAGGGCCGTCGCGAGCACGGCCGCCAGGGTCGCGGCGAGCGCGGTGAGACCGCGCGCCGTCGTCTTCTCGATCACCCTCCGGTTCTAGCGGGACCCGGACCCCCGCGGCAGGGATCCGCTCCGAACTCACCCGGGTGGCCGGGCGAGTTCCTTCCGCAGGGCCCGCCCCGCCTACGGCCGTTCGTCCAGCCCCTCCGGCAGCCGGCCGGTGTGGAGCACCCCCAGGGTCTGGGTCGCGCGGGTCAGGGCGACGTAGAGGTCGCTGGGCTCGTGGTCCGCCGGTTCCACGACGATCACCGTGTCGAACTCCAGGCCCTTGGCCTGCCGCGGAGCGAGCAGGACCACCGGGCGGGTGAGGTCGGGCTCCTCCCCCGCCCGTACGCCGGGCAGCGCGGCCGCCAGTGCCTCGTGCAGCGGGTGCGGGGCGATCACCGCGAGGCGTCCTTCGGCCGGCGCGCCCTCCCGTACCGCGTCGGCCACCGCCGCGGCCAGGTTCCCGGTCCGCTTCACCCAGGGCCGCCGCCCCGTGGAGCGGACCGAGCTCGGCGGCTCGAAGCCCGGGTGGCGGGCCCGGAGCACGGCTGCGGCCAGCTCCATGATCTCGGCGGGCGTACGGTAGTTGACCGCGAGGCGCACGAGCTCCCAGCGGTCTTCCACGTAGGGCGCCAGGATCTGCTGCCAGGAGCCGCATCCGGCCTCGTCGCCGGTCTGGGCCGGGTCGCCCACCAGCGTCATGGAACGGGTCGGACAGCGCCTCATGAGCAGGCGCCAGGCCATGGCGGACAGTTCCTGCGCCTCGTCCACGATGACGTGCCCGAAGGCCCAGGTGCGGTCGGCGGCGGCCCGTTCGGCCGCGCTGCGGTGGTCGGCCTCCTCCTGCCGCTCCGCCATCCGCTCGGCGTCGATGATGTCGTGGGCCGCGAGGAACTCGTTCTCCATGTCCTCGAACTCGTAGGAGTCCGAGCCCGCCGACAGGTCCAGGACGCCCTGTGCGTACGCGACGCGTTCGAGGCGCTCGCGCTCCTCGGCGGCGCGCCGCGCGGTGTCGTCGGTCCCGAGCAGCTCGGCTGCCTCGTCGAGCAGCGGGACGTCGGCCGGGGTCCAGTCCGCCTCGCCCGTGGCCGTGCGCCGGATCAGCCCGGCCTCCCGCTCGGAGAGGTACGTGGGCTCGGCGAGGTAGTCGGCGATCAGCTGCCGGGGGGTGAGCGGGGGCCACAGCGTGTCGATGGCCGCGTGCACCTCGGCGCTGGTCGCGATCTCCTTGCCCAGCTGGGCGATGTCGTCGGGGCCGAGCAGGTTGGGGCCGCCGTAGGGGTCGGCGCCGAGCCGGTCGGCGAGCTGTTCGGTGAGCGCGTCGATGATCCGGAAGGCGAAGTACGGGCGGGCCAGGTTGTGCGGCAGTCCGGTGGCCCGGGCCCGGTCGCGGGCCTCGTAGGCCATGGTCCGGTCGAGCAGCAGCGTCCCGTAGTCGTCGTGGTCGACCTCCAGGGCCGGTTCGGGGACCACGTCGGCGTCCTCGCCGCTGCCCGCGGGCACGGTCTCCGGCAGCGCCTGCCGGTCGCTCACGACGCGGGCGAGGATCCCGGCCATCTCCGCGCGCCCCTTGACGGCTGCGGCGCCGGGCCGGTCGGCGGCGCTCGCGCGCACGCCGGGGAACAGCTCGCCCGGGGTGGCGAGCAGGACCCCGGTCTCGCCGAGGGCCGGGAGGACCTCGCCGATGTAGCCGAGGAAGGCCGGGTTCGGTCCGACGATCAGCACGCCGCGCTTGGCGAGCAGCTCGCGGTGGGCGTAGAGCAGGTAGGCGGCCCGGTGCAGGGCCACGGCGGTCTTGCCGGTGCCCGGGCCGCCCTCGACGACCAGGACGCCGCGGTGGGTGGAGCGGATGATGCGGTCCTGTTCGGCCTGGATGGTCTGCACGATGTCGTGCATCCGGCCGGTCCGGGCGGCGTCGAGCGCGGAGAGCAGGACGGCGTCCGCGTCGGCCCCCTCGTGACCGGTGCGTTCGGTGTCGGCGAGGTCGAGGATCTCGTCGTGCAGGGCGGTCACCTCGCGGCCCCGGGTGGTGATGTGGCGGCGCCGGCGCAGCCCCATGGGGGAATGGCCGGTCGCGAGATAGAACGGGCGTGCGACATCGGCCCGCCAATCGAGCACGAGAGGGGTGCGTTCCCCGTCGTCCTGCCTGATTCCAATGCGGCCGATGTGGTGGTCCGAGCCGTCGGAGAACTCCAGCCGGCCGAAACACAGGCCGCTTTCGCCCGAGTTCAGAGCGGAAAGCAGACCGGACTGTTCAGCGACCACGATGTCCCGTTCCAGTCGCGCCTGGAACCCGCTGCCGGCCTCGCCGAGTGCGCCCTGCACGGCGCGTTCGGCCTGCTCCCGCAGGTCGTCGAGGCGCGCGTAGAGATCCGTGATGAATTGCTGTTCATTCCGGAATTCTTCGGTTGACAATTCCACTCCTGACGCGGTACGGTGTCCCCATAAGCTTTCTTCACGTCTCGGCTGTGCCGCGATGTGAAACATCAAATATACGCAGACAAACACCCCGGCCGTCAATCGGTCCGGGGTGTTTTTGCGTGCAGCGCCCCTATGGGAACGGGGTATTGCCCGGCGATTACCCGGTGCGCAGCATGCGGACCTTCTGGTCGGCCAGGTCGTAGCGTGCGACCGCGACGGCGAGCCGGCCGGCGGCTATCCGGGCGGCCAGGTCCGGCTCCGCCGCCAGCAGGGCCCGGGTCCGGCGCGCGTGGGCGTCGATGGTGGCGGCGACCCGGGCCTCGCCGTGCTGGCCGTGGTCGATGGAAGGCCGGATCTGCTCCGCCAGGTACTGGATGTGCGCGGGCAGCCGGGTACCCGTCTCATCGGCGTGCACGGCGGCGCCGACGGCCCCGCACGACTGGTGGGCGAGGACCAGGACCAGGGGGACGTCGAGCTCCAGGACCCCGTACGCGATGCTGCCGAGCACCGCCTCGTCCAGCACCTCGCCCGCCGCGCGCACGGTCAGCAGGTCGCCGAGCCCCTGATCGAAGACGAGCTCCGGCGGCACCCGGGAGTCTACGCAGCCCAGTACGATCGCGAACGGGTGCTGCTCCCGCGCCACTTGGAGGCGTACGGAACGCGACTCGTGCGGATGCTGCTGACGGTACGCCGCCCAGCGCCGGTTGCCGGCCGCCAGGCGGCGCAGCGCCTCCTCCGGGCTCGCGGGACGGGCCCCGCCGTCCACGGCTCCGGCTCCGACTCCGGCGGACTCGGCTGCGGAGGCCGGGAAAACGGAACCGAGCCCGAGGACGGAGGCGGCGGATCCGGCGGCCGCGGTACCGGCCAGGGCGGTGCGCAGCAGGACCCGACGGCTGGGCGAACTGGCGGAAGACGCCTGTGTGTTCGAGGACATTCGGGGACGTTAACCCCGCCCCGGTCCGCCACGGCCGTCCCCGGACGGAAATGGCGGGTTCCTCCCGGAGCCCGGCTCGATCGGGCCGCCGGAGTTGGAGGGAACTCCCGGCGGCCGCGATGCCGACCGGCGCTTTGCTCCAAACCCGTCGGTACCAAGGGGCTTCCGGGGAGCCGGCCGGCGCGGGGCTACGGCTTGCGGGCGGCGAGGGTCGCCGGTTTGACCGCGTCGGGGCCGTAGCGGGCCCGGGCCCGGTCGGCGGCCGCCTCGACGGCGAGCGCCCGTTCGTCGGCCGGGTCGAGGCTGAGCTGGTGCAGGGCTTCGGAGGCGGGGCGCAGGGCTTCGCCGCGGAGGTCGAGGGAGCGTACGCGGGCCCGTTGGAGGCCGAGGAGACCGTAGAGCTCGTAGGCGGTGTCGGCGAGGGGGCCGGTGTGGTGGGTGGCTTCGGTCAGGGTGCGGGTCCGGGTGGTCGTGGTGCGGTCGGCGTAGCGGACGGTGAGGGTGAGGCCGCCGGCCACCTGCTCCTCGTCGCGGAGCCGGGCGCCGAGCCGGTGGGCCAGGCCGAGGAGAGCCCGGCGGTGCTCGTCCGTGTCGAGGCAATCCGCCTCGAAGGGGTGGTGCGTGGTCAGGGACTTGGGGACGGGGCGGGCCTCGACCGGGCGCAGGTCCTCGCCCTGGGCGTGGGCGTGCAGGGACCGGCCCGTGGCCGAGCCGAAGATCCTGGTCAGGGTGGTCAGGGGGGCGTCGGCGAGGTCTCCGATCGTGTGCAGTCCGTACGCGGCCAGGGTGGCGGCGGTGGCCGGGCCGACCCCGTAGAGCGCGGCGACGGGCCGGGGGCGCAGCCAGGCGGTGACCTCCCCCTCGGTGAGGACGGTGGTGGCGCCGAGGGGGGTGAGGGCGGCCGTCATCGTGGCGAGCATGCGGTTGGGTGCGATGGCGCAGGTCGTCCGCACGCCGTGGAGTCCGACGGTCCGCATGCGCAGGACGGCCGCCAGGGCCTCGGCGTCGCGCTGCCAGTAGCGCAGGGCCCCGGTGATGTCGAGGTGGGCGGCATCGGGCGGGAGCGGCTGGACCCGGGGGGTGATGTCGGCCGCCATGTCGAGGAGTTGGGTGTAGAGGCTGGTGGCGGTGGCGGGGCCCGGGCCTGCGCTGGGGTCCGTCCCCGGGTCCGTACCCGGGTACGCGCCGGGGTCGGCCCCGTAGGCGAAGTGGAACTGGGCGTGGAGGATCTGCTGCACGGCGGTCACCCCGCCGATCCGGGGCTGGTGTAGCCGAGGGACTTGAGGTCGGCGGCGCGGCTGCCGGCGGGCTGGAGGTCCGCGTACGGGTGCAGGCGGGCTCCGCTGGTGCCGTTGGCGAGGGTGCGCGGCCGGGCGGCGCCCTGGGCCGGCGTGGGGGCCGGATCGGCGCGGCCGAGCAGGGCGAGTGCGGCTTCGGGGCCCTGGTCGCGGCGGGCGGCCGCGATCTCCTCGAGGTTCCAGACCATCTGGCCGACCACGGTGCGGCGCGGTCCGCGGGCCTCGACGGTGCCGCGGACCAGGAGCAGCCCGGAGTGGAAGACCGTGTGGGCGCAGGCGTCGTGGCTGTCTTCGAAGAACGCGATGTCGACGAGGCCCTGGCCGTCCTCCAGGGTCACGAAGATGACCCGCTTGCCCGAAGGGATCGGTGGTGTCTGCGTCGAGGCGCGGACTCCGGCGACCAGGACCGGCTGCCCGGGGCGCATCGCGCCCAGGTGGGCGGAGTCGACGGCGCCGATCTCGCGGAGCAGCCGGTGGTGGTGCTCCATGAGGTGCTGGGAGACGTCGATGGACAGGACCTCGATCTCGGCGTTGAGGGCTTCGCGGCTGGTCATTTCCGGCAGCCCCGACGGTGCGGCGGTCACGAGCGTGCCGCCGAGGGCGAGTTGTCCGTCGACCGCGCGCCCCCGGGTGTGGCGGTGGAGCTCGGAGACCTGGAGGAGGAGGTCGCGGCGGGTGAGGCGGCCGCGCAGGGTGTCGAGGGCGCCGATCCGGATCAGGCGCTCGGCGGTCGGGAGCGCGGGGCGGGCCCGCTCCCAGAAGTCCTGGAGCGAGGCGTAGGGCCGGCCTGCGGCGATGCGGGCCACTTCCTCGGCGCCGGTCCCCTTCACCGTCGACAGGGAGAGCCGTACCGCCCAGGCCCCGTCCGCCGTCCGCTCGACGCGGTGGTCGGACGCGGAGTGGTTGACGTCCACGGGGAGCACGGGCACGCCGTGGCGGCGGGCGTCGGAGACGATCACCCGGGCGGGCCACATGCCGGGGTCGTGCTCCAGCAGCCCGGCGTAGAGGGCGGCGGGGTGGTGTGCCTTGAGCCAGGCCGACTGGAGGGCGGGCACGGCGAAGGCGACGGCGTGCGCGCGGCAGAACCCGTACGCGCCGAACGCGGCGACGATCCCCCATACCTCGTCGAGCACCTCCCGGCCGTAGCCGCGGGCGGCCGCCCGCTGCCGGAACCACGCCTCCACCCGGGGCAGCCGGTCGGGGCCCGCGAGGGCGCGGCGGGCGATCTCGCCCAGCGCCCGGTCGCAGCCGGTCATCACCGCGAAGATGTCGATGATCTGCTCGTGCCAGATGGTCACGCCGTAGGTGTCGGCGAGTACGGGCTCCAGGTCGGGGTGCGGGTAGCGGGCGGCGGCGCCGTGGCGGGCGGCGATGTAGAGGGCGGGCATGCCGCCCTTGACCGGACCGGGCCGGAACAGGCTGATGTCGGCGATGACGTCCTGGACCCCGCGCGGCTGGAGCCGGCCGACGAGGTCCTGCTGGCCGGGGCTCTCCAGCTGGAACATGCCCACGGTCCGGGCCTGCCTGATGAGCTCGAACGCCTCGGGGTCGTCGAGCCGGACGTGGTCGGGATTGTCGAGGTCGAGCTGGCGGCCGGTGGTGCGGCGGATCTCGGCGACGGCGTGCGCCATCGCCGACTGCATCCGTACCCCGAGCACGTCGAGCTTGACGAGCCCGAGGTCCTCGACGTCCTCCTTGTCCGCCTGGACCATCGGGTACCGGCCGCCCGGGGTGGGCTGCACCGGCAGCCGGTCCAGGAGCGCGGCGTCGGAGAGGATCACTCCGCACGGGTGCATGGCGTAGCCGCGCGGGAGGGCGTCCAGGCCCTCGGCCAGCTCCCACAGCGGGCCGTACGAGGTCGCCTCGGCGGCGAGTTCCTTCAGCTCGGGGAGCTCGGCGAGGGCCCCGCGGATGTCGCAGGCCCGGATGTGCGGGAAGGACTTCGCGATCATGTCGACGGTCTGCGGGGGCAGGCCGAGGGCCAGGCCCGTGTCGCGCAGGGCGTGGCGGGCCCGGTAGGTCTCCGGCATCGCGGCGACGGCCACCCGTTCGGTGCCGAACCGCTCGATGATCCGGTCGTAGACCTCCAGGCGCCGGGCCGACTCCACGTCGAGGTCGATGTCGGGGAGCGAGCGGCGGCGGACGCTGAGGAAGCGTTCGAAGAGCAGGTGGTGTTCTAGGGGGTTGGCCGTGGCGATGAAGAGGGCGTGGTTGACCATGCTCCCCGCGCCGGACCCGCGGGCGGCGACCCGGATGCCCATGGCCCGGATGTCCGTGACGACCTGGGCGACCGCCAGGAAGTACGACTCGAACCCCAGCTTCCCGATCACCCCGAGCTCGTGCTCCAGCCGCCGGACCGCCTGCGGGTCCCGGTCCAGGCCGCGCGCGAACATCCCTTCCGCGCAGCGGCGGCGCAGCAGGGCCGCGGCCCCGTCCGCGCCGGGTCCGGCGCCCACCGATTGCGGCTCGGGGAAGCTGGACCGCGCGGGGGCGGGGCCGATGCCGATGCCGAGGTCGGCCACCGGGTCGACGGTGCACAGCTCCGCCGTACGCACGGTCTCCGCGAGCAGCTCCGCCGCCCGGGCCGGGTCCGAGGCGGCGCCCGAGCCGGCGCCCGGGCCGGTGGCCGCGGCGATCCGCTCGGCGGCGTGGGCCATCGCGTCCGGCCCCTTCAGCCAGCGCTCGCCGCAGTCCAGCCGGCGGCGGTCGATGGGGCGCAGCAGCCGGGCGGAGTCCAGTACGTCGGCGATGCGGTGCTGGGCGGGGTCGGCGTAGCGGACGGCGTTGCTGAGCACCGCCGGGACGCCGAGCCGGTCGGCCAGCCCCAGCGTGCGGGCGGCCAGGCGCAGCGAGCCCGGCCCGGTGCCGGGGAGCCCGTACCAGAGCACCTCCAGCCGCAGCCCGGGGCCCACGATCTCCCGCCACGGGGCGAGCAGCCGCTCGGCCAGGTCGGGCCGGCCGGCCGCGAGGGCGCGCACGGGCTCGGACACGGGGCCGAGCATGACCACCAGTCCCTGGCCGGCGTAGCGCTCCAGCAGGGACCAGGACACGACGGGCTGGGCGGGGGCGGCCCGGATTCCGTCCTCCGCACCCGCATGGGCGGCGGAGACCAGGCGGCACAGCCGGGCCCATCCGTCCGCGTCCCGCGCGAGGAGGGTGACCCGCAGCGCCGGCTCGACGACGTACGCACCACCCCGCACGGGCGTCCGCGGCCGCGCCCCGGCGGGGCCGACACTGCCGCCGGACCCGGGGGCGGCGGGGGCGGGGTGGACAGCCACGTCGACCCCGAAGACCGGACGGACCCCCGCCCCGGCAGCCGCCTTCGCGAAGCGGACCGCCCCCGCGACGGTGTCCCGATCGGCGAGCGCAAGCGTCCCGACCCCTCGCTCGGCGGCCCGTTTCACCAGGTCAGAGGGGTGCGAGGCGCCGTACCGAGCCGAGTAGCCGCTCGCGGCATGGAGGTGCACACCGCCGCCCACGGCCCACCTCCGATCGCCCGACCACCCCTTTCCAGCCATCTTGACCAGATACAACCACCGTATCGAACATAATTCGAACAGCGCGACTCCAAGGTCTCCGTGCCGCCGGGCGACACCGGCCGGGAGAACACGGCCTCGCACCACGTCATGACGGCAGCTGGAATGCTCCCGGTCGGCGAGGACGAGCGACTGCTGCACCACTCGGTGAGCTGGACGCAGGCAGCCGACAGCAGCTGAGGCGCGGTACCGATCCCGGCGAAACCGTCCCCCCGAAGGCCCGCCACGGCGGCCGTTCTCCGATGGCCCCGCCCGCCAACCGAGGACCCGGCCGGCTCGAGCGCGCTGCAGTCAAAGCGCCTGCCGCTCGACGGTCGGCCGGAGCGGCCCCAGGGGAAATCGGGTCGACGGCACCTTGCACAGCGGGGAGTATGCGACGCGACCGATCAAGCGCCCGGAGGCGTACGTGGGAAACCGACAAGCCGACATCGACTTCACGTTCGCGTACCCGACCACCGTGCGCACCCTGCTGGACGTACTGACCCCCGCGGGCTGGTCCGCCGAGGAACGCCCCGGCTACATCTCGTACATGATCAATGACGCAGACGACATGCACGACTGGTACGACAGCACCCCCGACCGCCTCGACGCCGTACTCGCGGAGCTGGATGCCGCGGCGAACCTGCCCTACACCGTGGCTCTGAACGTGTACCACCCGCAGGGCGGGACGGGCGGCATGCTCATGTTCTACGCCCGGCGCAGCAAGGTCTCCTTCCTCCCCACGATCGACCGCCGACGCATCCCGGACGCACCGAAGTTCACCGACCTCGCCTGGTACCTGCACACCCTCGTCCCGCCCCTCCTCGGAGTCGGCCTCGCAGGGTACGAGGCCCGGGAAGACCCGAACTAGGCATCGCCCGGGACGGAGTTCGGCCGCACGGCGACTCCCTACCCGGACGCGACCCGCCCTTCTGCCATAGCCATCACGGAAGCCCGGTCGGAACCCCGTAGTTGGCCTCACCTTCCTGGCACGGGATGACCGAGCCCTCCTGCTTACTGATCGGCTGCTCTGGGCAACCCTGACACCGGATGGCCGGCCCTACGACCTGTTCACCGCAGTGCCCGAACGTCGGCCTGCTCACCCTGCCTGGTGGCCGGGCCCCCGGCCGCCGGCGGGTCGTCGGCCGAGGAAGCAGGATCTACGTCCAGGCCGAGCCGTCCACGGCGTGGGGCGTGTTCGACCTCAGCGGGGAGGAGAGATGACGGGCATGAACATCGAACAGGCTGTCGCAGAAATCGGGAACGCCGAGGAGGTACCCGGCCTGCCCACGGCCTGGCGTTGGTCTCCCATGTCGCGCTTCGTGTTCTCCCTCGCCATGGACACTGACGGGCAGTGGGCCTACCAAATGAACTCGCTGGACGTCCATGACGAAGGGCTGACCAGGGCTGTTCTAGATTTCGCGAGGCAGCACCGCCTCGGGCGCGGACCCGGACATCGAGCACTCGAAGTCGTCACCGGCTTCTCCTACGGGACCTACCGGTTCGATGCGGTGGCAGCGGCCGCACCGCCCGTGCACGGCTATCACCACGGGCGAAACGAAGCCCTGAACGAGGTCGTCTCAGCGGTCTTCCCCGCATACCGGTGCGAGTTCCGCGGAGACGAAAGCCTGGAGGAAGCCGTTCTGCGGTTCAAGCGCATGCTGCGGCCGACGATCATCTCCCGGCACCCGGTTCCGTACCTTCGGATGCGCTACGAGAACACCCGGACCGGTGGCGGCAGTGTGGGCCCGTCCCATGGGTTCACCACGCACGACGTGCTGCTCGGGGAGCTCGCGCTCCTCGAAGGGGCTCCGGGGAGTTTCGTGGAGTTCGAGAACTCTCAAGGCCAGGTGTGGAACGTCGAGTGGAACGATTCGTGGCGCGTGAACGGCGCGACCCACGACGGACCGCCCTCCGAAATCTGGGTGACATCGCGCTTGGGATGGCCGTAGACATCCCGCCGGCCCACATCCAGCTGCTTCCAAACCAGGCCAGACCTGCGGGCAGGATCTAGCGGGTCGACGATCCGGTTGGTCGGACCGAGCGCGGTTGGGCGCGCAGGGCAGGCAGCCGGGCACTGTCGTCCGTTCCGGCCAGGCTCTCGCCCAAGGTCAGGAGAGAGAGGATCCGCACGGGTCGACCGGCTGTGGCGGCGGCCTCCAGTTTGTGGTGGCCGTCGAGGAGGAAGTGAGTCAGGCCCCAGTGCACGAAGTAGTCGTCTCCCCGGTCGATGGCGGGCTGGCACACGTCCAGCGTGGAGATCGCCACCGCCGTGGGGACCGCCCCCTGCTCCATGAACCCGACGTACTCCTCGACGCGCTCCCTGTCGTTCCACGTCGGGGGAACCATGGGCACGATGAACTCGTAGAGGTGGGCGTTCGCATCGACGGCGGTCTCGAAGGTCCGGTAGTACGGGGTGTGCGGGTACTCCGGGAGGCCCCAGAACTGATCGACCCCCCACGTCGTGACCTGTTCGCCACTGAAGTAGTCGCCCTCCTTGCCGGGGATGACCAGCCGGGGTTCCACGTCCAGGAGCAGCGGAAGGTACTCGCCATCCGGCAGCAACGCGCCGAACGCATCGATCACGCCGCCGTCGTTCGGATCGTCCAGTGAACCGGTGAGCCGCTCCTGCATGCTCTCCAGGGACAGCTTCTCCCTCGCGGTCTCCAGCCGGCGAAACAGGAGCGGGCACGTTCCGCAGTAGAAGCTGAGCTCGAAGGCAGGCGCGTCGTCGACCATGAGCAAGCGTCGGCGTGGCCCGCCGCCGAGTTCCTGCAGTTCCGTATCGAAGTGCAGCCGCGCCTCGGAGGAAGGGACGCCGAGACTGCGGGGGTCGCCCGTTTTGATCATCACGGGCCGACCGTACGGGACGCCGTGCATCGGCTCTACCGAGTACTGAGCGGGTGTCTGGCGGGGCCACAACAGCGCCCTGAGCCCGCGCGTGGTGATCGCGTGGCCCTGAGCAGCGCCGGAACAGCCTGGGATGCCGTCCCCTGGGATCCGGCACGGGTGGGCGGTGACGGTCCTGCGCCTCACCAGGGAACTACGCCGGCGTCGTTGAAGAACTGGCCGGTCGGGCCGTCGTCGGGCAGGGTCGCGAGCTTGACGGCGATCGCCGCGCCCTGTTCGGGGGTGCGCACGCCGTGGAAGCCGTTGAGGTCGGTCGCGACGTAGCCGGGGCAGCCGGCGTTGATCAGGATGTTCGTACCGGTCAACTCCCGGGCGTACTGGAGCGTGACGGCGTTCAGGAACGTCTTCGACGGCGCGTACGCCGCGGACACCGGACCTGCCGTCTGCGCGGCATCGGGTCCTGACTGCCGGGCGAGGGAGCCTACGCTGCTGGACATGTTCACGATCCGTGGTGAGGCGGAGCGGTGCAGCAGCGGCAGCATCGCGTTGGTGACGCGAATGACGCCGATCACGTTGGTCTCCACGACCGTCCGGATGGTGGCGGGATCGACCCGGGTGGGTTCCTGGGGCATGGCGCCGGTGATGGCGGCGTTGTTGACGAGCACGTCGAGGCGTCCGGCCCGTTCCTCGATCAGCCGTGCGGCGGCGGTCGCGCTCGCGTCGTCGGTCACGTCCAGGGGTACGCCGAACGCCTCGACTCCGGCCGCGCGCAGTCTGTCCACCGCGGCGTCGCGGCGCTGTTCGTCGCGGGCGCCGACGCCGATGCTCCAGCCGAGTGCGCCGAGGCCCGCAGCGATCTCGTAGCCGATTCCCTTGTTGGCGCCGGTGACCAGCGCCGTCGTTCGTTCGCTCATGGGGACCATGCTGCTCGCCGGGCCCGACGGGGTCCAACACCGATCGAGTGGGCAGCGATACCGTCCGGGTATCGATCCGGGATACCGTGGCGGCATGGAGACCCGGGAACTGCGGTACTTCGTCGCCGTCGCCGAAGAGCTGCACTTCGGGCGCGCCGCACAGCGGCTCGGGATCACGCAGCCGCCCCTGTCCCGGGCGATCCAGCAGCTCGAACGCCGACTCGGGACAGCGCTGCTGGATCGGACCAGTCGTACGGTCACGCTGACCGAAGCCGGCCGGGTGCTGCTGGTCGAGGGCCGGGCGGCCCTCGACGCGGTCGGCGCGGCCGAGCGGCGGACCCGCCGCGCCGCGCTGCCCGCGACCGGCGGTCCCGGCCTGGTCCTGGTCACGAAGGCCAGCGCGTCCAGCGAACTGCTGGCGAAGCTGCTCGACGCGTATGCCGCCGAGCCCGGCGCGGTTCCCGTCGAGGTCATTCTGTGCGGCCCGGCGGAGCAGGCACGACTGCTCCGCGAAGGCCGGGCCGACGTGGCGCTGCTGCACCGGCCGTTCGACTCGACGGCCGGGTTCCACACCGAAGAGCTCAGCACGGAGGGCCAGGTCGCGGTCCTGCCGGCCGGGCATCCGCTCACCGCCCGGGCCCATGTGCGCATGGCCGACATCACCGGGTTGCCGGGTCTGCCCCTGCCGCGCTGGCCCGAACCCGACGGCACCTACCTGCCCGGCCCCGGCCCGCAGGTCCGCGACCACGCGCAGCTGCTCCAGCTCGTCGCGCTCGGCCGGGCCTGCGCGGTCTCACCGCAGTCGTGCCGCGCCCAACTGCACGCCGACCTGGCCGCCGTACCCGTGCTGGACGCGCCCCCGGTCACCACCGTGATCGCCTGGCCACCGCACAGCCGGTCCAGAGCCGTCGCCGACCTCGTCCGGACTGCGATACGGCTCCTGTAGGGCCGGCACGCCTGGCACCAGTACGTGTGCGGCACCGACGCGTTCACGAGCCACTGGGCGCTGCGGTTCTCGACCACCACCCGCCCGAGCCTCTCCACCGTCGGACCGGCGCTGTTCGCGGACGGCGACGGCACGTTCGGGGTGGGTACCGGCGTCATCACGCCGGGGGTGGCGCCGGGAACGGCTGAGCGCCCTGCCTACGGCGTGGCTTCCCGCCAGCGGTGGAGCGTTTCGCTCTTGTCGTCGTACGTGAGCCAGGTCCCGTCGCCGAGCGGGCGGACGTAACTGTCGGCGGGGCCCGTCGGATATCCGACCGTCCCGCGCGTCTCCAAGGTGCGGGCATCGAGCAGCCAGTGACGGGCCCGCTCCGGCTCCTCGTCGTATTCGACCGTCGAGGCGATGACGGTTCCGGCGTCTACGAAGCCACAGCTGTAGTCCCAGTAGGGCGGATCCTCGGCGTCGGACGGTTCCGGCGCCGCCTCGGAGAGGACGGCGCCGTCCAGGGTGTGCAGTTGCAGGTCGGCTCCGTAGTGCTCGACCGTCAGGAAGCCCGGGAGCCCCGTGTGGACGTCCGCCAGGATGCGGTCCATGGACGCGTTGAGGTCCCAACCCGTCAGGGTCTCGCCGTTCCAGCTCGCCCAGTGGAGCAGGATGCCGTCTTGGCCCATGCCGATGCACAGACCCATGTGGATGCCGTCGTGGTGGGAGACGTGATGTGAACCCGCGGCCGCGCTGTCCAGCGGCAGCCGGGCCAGTTCCCGTCCGTCGAGGGCGTCCAGGACGACCCAGTATTCCTGCCCGTCCGCTCCCCCTGCCCCTCCCCTTTCCTCCGGGTCCGTCACGACGTGCGCCCAGACGAGTCGGCCGTCGTCGGAGACCCGGCAGGATCCGTGTTCGAGTCCGCGGCACACCTCCTGGTCGTCGCCCGTGTGCGGGTGGCCGAGTACGGTCCCCCAGCAGCCGTGCCGGTACTCCCACAGCGTTTCGCCGTCCACGCCCACGGCCCTCACCGCGCGCTGGCCCGAGAACACCGCGAACGAGCCGTCGGGGCTCACCGAATGGACACCGTGTTCCCACCCTGGCCAGGGGACGGGGAAGACCGCGGCCGGTGCGCGCTCCCCCGCGAAGAGCTCGTACAGGTCGTAGACCCGCAGGTCCCGCCCCTTCCGGAGGAGGGCACGGCGCGGCCCGTCCCCACGCCCCTCGAAGGCGAAGCCGTTGACGAGTGCGTCCCCACCCGGCAGCTTCACCGAGTCACACATGTACGCGGTGATCAACATGGCCTGAAGATAACGGACCCGGTCGACGGCCGGACGGCCGGGCGACAGGGCGACAGGGCGACAGGGCGACAGGGCGACAGGGCGACAGGGCGACAGGGCGACAGTCCACGTCGAGGAGCCGTATCGAGGAGGAGCGTGCCGAACGACGGTGGGATCACGAGGTGATCCGCCGACGCCTGAGGCAAGATCAGGTGTGTTTTCTGTATGCCTAGGGGGGCGACTGATGAGGCGACTGATGCCGCTGGTCACTGCGGTGGTGGTACTTGGGGCGGTCGCGTGCGAGAGCGCGCCGGCCGCGAAGGGGTCCGGGGCGGTGAGCGGCGCCGAGGGAAGCAAGGGGTCCCCGGGCGCTGCGAAGGCGTTGAGCGCGGACGAAGCCCGCCGCCTGGCCGAGGAGGTCGACAAGCGTGCCGAGCAGGAGAGCCTGGATCCGGAGGTGATCAAGGCGTCCGCCGAAGGGCCGTGGCTGGACCAGCAGCTCGCCGCCGCCGACGCCGGCCGGAAGTACGGGACCAGCACGCCGCCCGGGCCCACCAACTCGCCCGAGGTCGCACCCGCTGTCCACGCCTGGGCGGGCGCCGGTACGGATGCGGGCGACCGGTGGATCCTGGCCGCGCGCGAGGTGAGCAGCCACACGGTCGGCGCCTCGAAGGAGTCTGCCGAGCTGCGCTGGACCCTCCACCACCAGGGAAAGGACGGCACCTGGCGTGCCGCCTTCCGGGCCTTCGCGCCGACCGTCGGAGCACTCCCCGAGCCCGCGGTCGGACCCGACGGCCAAGCCGTCACCGGCGGCGACACCTCACAGCTGGGCGCGGATCCGGCCGAGGTCTGCGGCCGCTACCACGATTACGGGAACAGCAAGGACGGTACGGACCCCTCGGACGCGGCATGGGACGCGGACATCGCCGCGGCGCGTGTGAAGAACGCCGAAGGACGCAAGGGGCTGTCCGCGCGACTCGGCAGGCCGAAGTCGCTCACGATGAAGCAGGAGCCCACGCGCACCCCGTACGGGCCCCTGTGGCGGACCGTGGACGGGGGTGCGCTGGTGGCCTGCCTGTCGGTGAACACGCTCACCGTCGACATGGGACCCGGCCGCTACCAGACGTTCACCTCCAGCGGATGGACGGGGACGACCGGCATCCGCTGGAACGGTTACACCCAGACCCAGCTGAGCATGACGGTGCTCAAGATCCCGGCCGGACCGGGCAAGGTGTCCGTCGCCGCCGAGGTGTCCTGGCCCTACACGTTCGACGGCACCCGCTACAACGGCAGCTGAGACCGCATCGTCAGCGAGGGTGCCGCGAGCGGTCCCCGGGGCGGGTTCGGGGCGGGCGGGTGGTGGAGGAGCTGAAGGCGCTGAAGGTACTGAAGGCTCTCTACCGGGTGACGCGGGCGAACTGGGCCGACGGGCACGGGAATGACGGGGCCGCGCGGTGCCATGCCGAGGCGGAGCTCCGTAACGAGGGGGGGGTCGGCGGGCCCGCCTGCGCACCCTTTCCGCCTACCCCGGCACGCTCACCGACCCGGGCGTGGCGGTGCCGAACCACTTCGGCAGGTGGGGGTCCAGGTCGTGCTGGTTCTCCCCGGCCCACACGACGTGGCCGTCGGGGCGCAACAGCACGGCGGGTGCGTCGAGTTCCTCGCTGACGTCGACCACGTGATCGATGCGGTCCTCCCATCCGGAGACCGAGAGCCGGCCGGTCTGGTCGAGCAGGAGTCCGCGGCCGGCGTGCATCAGCTCGTAGAGGCGCCCCCGCTTCAGCCGCACGTCCCGCAGCCTGCGGCCGAGCAGTGCGTGGCCCTCGCCGAAGTCGTAACGGACCTCGACCGCGGTGATCATCCCCGTCACGTACCGGTTCACCTCCTCGAAGTCCATCAGCTTCGCGAACAGTTTCCGCAGTGCGGTGGGACCCGCTTCGCTCCCCATCAGCGTGATCTGTGCGCGGGTGTTGTCCAGTACGGCGGCGCCCACCGGGTGGCGTTCGGCGTGGTAGCTGTCGAGGAGATCCTGCGGGGCCCAGCCGTTGACGGCGGCGGCGAGCTTCCAGCCGAGGTTGAAGGCGTCCTGCACGCCGAGGTTGAGTCCCTGGCCGCCGGTCGGCGGGTGGATGTGCGCCGCGTCGCCCGCCAGCAGGATCCGGCCGACCCGGTAGTGCTCGGCCTGCCGGGTGGCGTCGCCGAAGCGGGACAGCCAGCGCGGCGAGTGCACCCCGAAGTCGGTTCCGCCGAAGGCCCGTAGCTGCTGCTTGAACTCCTCCAGCGTCGGCGCGCTGCGGTCCTCGGACACGCCGTCGGCAGGGACGATGATGCGGCACGACCCGTCCTCGCCCGCGTGGACGCCGAAGCGGAGCTGGGTCTTGTTGACCTCCGCGACGACGGCGGCGATCGTCTCCGCATCCGCGGCCACCTCCATCTGGCCCAACAAGGTCTCGACCGTGGCGGGCTCGCCGGGGAAGCCGACGCCGAGCAGTTTGCGCACCGCGCTGCGGCCGCCGTCGCAGCCGACGAGGTAGCGCGAGCGCAGGCGCGTACCGTCCGCCAGCTCGACGGTCACCCCGTCCTCGTCCTGGCTCAGGCCCACGGCTTCGCAGCCGCGCCGGATCTCCGTACCGGCTTCGAGGGCGTGCTCGCCCAACAGCCGCTCGGTGACGGGCTGCGGGATGGCGAGGCCGTACGGGTGCGCCGTGTCCAGCCGGTCCGGCCACGGCTTCATGATGCCGCCGAACAGGCCGCCGACCTGGAACTTCTCACTGACGGCGAGGAAGCGGTCCAGCAGGCCGCGCTGGTCCATCAGCTCCACGCTGCGCGCGTGCAGGCCTTGGCCGCGGGACTCTCCGGTGGGCCGGGGCAGCTTCTCGACCACGACCACGCGGACGCCGTGCAGGCGCAGCTCGGCGGCCAGCATCAGGCCGGTCGGCCCGCCGCCGACGACGATCACGTCCGTCGTGTCCGTCGTGTCGGTCGTGTCGGTCGTGTTGGTTGTGTCGGTCGTGTTGGTTGTGTCCGTCGTGCTGGCAGTTTCGGCAGTTTCGGTCGTCTGGGGCACTGCAGTCATCACGCCATCACCATTTCCACGGGTTTCACCTTCGGTCGGTGATTCTGCGTCACCACCAGGGCCTTGCCGCAAGCCCCCCGGTGCGCTATAAGTTGAGAGTGGCAAGGAGTGGGAAAACCTCCTTGCCATTCTGCGTTCCGGGGGAAATCCGCTGGCGAGCCGTTCCCCGGCGAACGAGCATGGACCGCATGAGTGATCAAGGCGAGCGATGGACCCGGTCGACCATCTACCCCGACATGTGGGTGGACCCGGACGACGACCCCCGCAACAGCGGCGGGAACAGTGCGGAGGGTGAGCTCGCAACCCTCCAGGACTTCCTCACGGACTACCGCCTGACCTTGCGGATGAAGTGCGAGGGCCTGGATCCGGAGCAGCTGGCCCGCCGGTCGGTCCCGCCGTCGACGATGTCGCTGCTCGGCCTCCTGCGGCACCTCGCCGAGGTGGAACGGGACTGGCAGAACTGGATCACCGACGGCGAGCCGCTGCCGAAGCTGTACGGAGTGCGCGACGGGGACTTCGAGGGAGCCGTCGCCGACCAAACCGTGGTCGACGGCGCGTACGCCGATCTGGAGCGCGAGCAGGGCCTGACCGATGCGGCGCTGGCCGCGCATCCGGATCTGGGCGAACGGCTGGGGAAGGACCGGCTCCCGGTGCGGGAGCTGATGGTGCACCGGGTCGAGGAGTACGCCCGGCACTGCGGGCACGCCGACCTGCTGCGCGAATGCGTCGACGGGCGGGTGGGCCAGTGACCGGGGGCGGTCCAGTCGGGGGCGGTCCCCTCGGCGGCGATCCCGTCGGGGTCCGGTCGCGGGTGGCTGGATAGGCTTTCGCCCCATGAGCGTCACAGGGCGGTGGAGACGAGCGCGCCGGGGCGACGGCCCGGCGGGCTGGTGCTGTTCCTCGCCCTGGGGATGACCCGGACCGCTGTGGTCCACCTGCTCACCCTGTTCCTGCCGCCCGCCGTGCTGATCCTGGCCCTGCTCGCCCTCTGACGGAGGCGGCGGAGGGGGCCCGCGGAGGTCCGCGGGGACCGGCAGGGCCGTGTACGGGGACGCGCGCAGCCCGTGTGACCATGGCTTCCTTCGCACATCAGCACCACATGGGGGGACCATGCGCACCCGTACCACCACCGCTTCGGCCGGCCTCGCCGCCATGCTCGCGGCGACCCTCGTCCTGTCCGGCTGCTCGGCGTCCGAGGGGAGCAGGGCCGGGAAGGGGGCAGGGGCCGGGAACCCGGCAGCGGCGTCCCCCGCTCCGGTGCCGGCCGGCGGCGGGTTCGAGGGGCCGCGGCCGCAGGACCAGAACCTGCTGGCCTGGACCGGGGACCCGAACGACGCGGGGCACGTCACCGCCCAGTCCGCGGCCGGGGTCGGCGGACGGGTCACCCTGGTGCGGATGGTGCTGCGCGAGCAGCTCACCTGGTCCAGCATCTGGCTGGGGCTGGCCGGCATCGACCCGAACGCCCAGCTGTCCAACTGCTACCTCGGCGTGTACGACGCCAAGGGCACCCTGGTCGCCTCCACCGCGGACGTCTCCCCGCAGCTGATGACCGACGCGATAGCCAAGCCGTTCCCCCTCGCCAAGCCCTTCACCGCCGCCCCCGGCACGTACTTCGTCGCCCTCCTCCTCAACGGCAGCTGGGCCACGAACGCCCTCACCCTGAAGGCCACGGGCGCCGGGATCTCGGTGAACGCGGGCCTGAACCCGCCCAGCCTGCGCTACAGCACCGTCCTGACCGGTCAGACCTCGCTCCCGGCGAGCGTGAACCTCGCCGAGCAGTCCACGAGCACGATCAACACCGGCTGGGCCAGCCAGTGGTACGCGATCTCCTGAACGCTCCCGAGGCGCGTGCCGCATCCGCCTCGAAGCTCCTGCCGCGAATGACTAGTAGGAAAGTTTCCTGTTTGCTAGCATCCCGCTTCGGCGGCCCGGCGCGGTGCCCGCATCCGCGGGCATGACGCGCTCAGCGAGAGCTCTGACCCGGCCGCCGTGACCACGCCCGCCCTTGCCCTCAACCGGGCGGGGGCGCAGGGTCTCGTACCGGTGCCAGCTCTCGCCACCCACCAGGCCAGGGAGTCAGGAATGCGCCTGAACACCCCCAGCACACCTCATGTTCACACACCGCGCCGCACGGTCGGCGTGGTCATCACCGCCGTACTTCTCCTCGTAGGCGCCATGTTGCTCGCCTATCCCGATCGGGCCGGCGCCGCCGCCGACCCCCTCATCTCGCGCGGCAAGCCCGCCACGGCTTCCTCCGCGGAGAGTTCGGGCCTCGGTGCGCAGAACGCCTTCGACGGCAGCTCCACCACCCGGTGGGCCAGCGTAGAGGGCAAGGACCCGCAGTGGATCCGCGTCGACCTCGGCGCGAACGCCAACGTCACACGGGTGGCGCTGCGTTGGGAGGCCGCGTACGCCAAGACGTACCGGGTCGAGATCTCCGCCGACGGCACCACCTGGACCCGGCTCGCCAACGAGACGGCCGGGAACGGCGGCACCGACGACTGGACCGGCCTCTCCGGCAAGGGCCGCTACCTGCGCGTGTACGGAACCGCCCGCGGCACCGCCTACGGGTACTCCCTCTACGAGGTCGAGGTGTACGGCACCCCCGACGGCGGGACGCCCCCGCCGACCGGCGCCTTCACCGTGGTCGCCGCCGGCGACATCGCCGCCCAGTGCACCGCCTCGGACAGCTCCTGCGCCCACCCCAAGACCGCGGCGCAGGCCCAGAAGATCAACCCGAAGTTCTATCTGACGATGGGTGACAACCAGTACGACGACGCCCGGATCTCCGACTACCGGGCCTACTACGACACCTCGTGGGGCGCGTTCAAGGACAAGACCCGTCCCGTGCCGGGCAATCACGAGACCTACGACCCGGCCGGATCGCTCGCCGGCTACAAGGCGTACTTCGGTGCCGTCGCCTACCCCCAGGGCAAGAGCTACTACAGCTTCGACGAGGGCAACTGGCACTTCATCGCGCTCGACTCCAACTCCTTCGACCAGAAGGCCCAGATCGACTGGCTCAAGGCCGATCTCGCGGCGAACTCCAAGGGCTGCATAGCCGCTTACTGGCACCACCCGCTGTACTCCTCCGGCGGTCACGGCAACGACCCCGTGAGCAAGCCGGTTTGGAACATCCTGTACGGCGCCAAGGCCGACCTCGTACTGAACGGGCACGACCACCACTACGAGCGGTTCGCCCCGCAGGACCCGAACGGGAAGGCCACCGCCGACGGGATCACCGAGATCGTCGGCGGCATGGGCGGCGCCGAGCCGTACGACATCGAGAACGTCCAGCCCAACAGCCAGAAGCGGATCAGCGGTACGTACGGGGTCCTGAAGCTGGACTTCACCGACTCCGGCTACGGCTGGAGCTACGTCGCCACCGACGGGACGACGAAGGACACCAGCCCGAAGTACACCTGCCACTGATGTACCTGGCCACCACTGGCCGCCGGGCCGCTCCGGCCCCGCCCCCCGTCACGGGGGCGGGCCGGCGCGTCCCCGCCGCCGTCCTGGCGCTCGGTACGGTCAGCCTCGTCACCGACGTCTCCTCCGAAATGGTCAGCGCGGTGCTCCCGCTCTACCTCGTCCTGGGACTCGGCCTGTCCCCCCTCCAATTCGGCTTCCTGGACGGGCTGATGGGGGCGGCCGGCGCGGTCGTGCGGCTGCTCGGCGGACACCTCGCCGACCGCGGCCACCGGTACAAGCACGTCGCGGGGATCGGCTACGCCGTCTCGGCCTGCTCCCGGCTCGGCCTGCTGCTCGCGGGCGGCGCCACCGGCGGGATCGCCGCGGCCCTGGCCGCCGACCGGGTCGGCAAGGGCATCCGCACGGCGCCCCGCGACGCGCTGATCACCCTCAGCAGCCCTCCCGAGGAGCTCGGCCGGTCCTTCGGCGTGCACCGGGCCATGGACACCACCGGCGCCCTGCTCGGCCCGCTCGCCGCCTTCGCCCTGCTCTGGGCGACCGCGGGCGCGTACGACGCGGTGTTCGTCGCCAGCTTCTGCTGCGGCCTGCTCGGCGTGCTGCTGCTGGTGCTCTATGTTCCCGGGCACCACCGCCCGGCCGCCGCGCCCGGCCCGGCTCCGACCCGGAGCAAGGCCTTCGCGGCGCTGCGCGACCCCGGCTTCCGGCGGATCCTGTGGGCCGCCGCCCTGCTCGGCGGCGCCACCATCGGCGACGCCTTCGTCTACCTGCTGCTCCAGCGCCGCCTCGGCCTGGACCCGGGCTGGTTCCCCCTGCTGCCGCTCGGGGCGGCAGCGGGCTACCTGCTGCTGGCCGTCCCGGTGGGCCGGATCGCCGACCGGGTCGGGCGCCGGCTGCCGTTCCTGTACGGGCACCTCGCCCTGCTCGGCGCCTACCTGGTCCTGCTCGCCCCGGCCGGCGGGCCCGTCCCGCTGCTCCTCGCGGCCGTCCTCGCCCTGCTCGGGGTGTTCTACGCGGCCACCGACGGGGTGCTGATGGCCCTCGCCGGGCCGGTGCTGCCCGCCGGGGGCCGGGCGGGCGGGCTGGCCGTGCTCCAGACCGGCCAGGCAGTGGCCCGGATGCTCGCCGCGGCGGGCTTCGGCGCCGCGTGGACGGTGTGGGGGCCGCGGCCCGCCCTGTGGGGGGCGACGGCGGTGCTGCTCGCCGCGCTGGCGGGCGGCTGGGCGCTCCTGCCGCGCGATCCGGGAACCCCTGGAGCCACCGGAGCCCCGGAAGCCCGAGCCGCGGAGCCCGCAGCACCCCCCACCAGCGAGAGGAGCACCTCATGACCACACCGCTCACCGGGCCCGCGCCCGCACGCCGGCTCGGCGCCCGGGCCCGTACCGCCGTCACGGTCGCCGCGGTCCTCCTCCTGGCGGGCTCCGCCACCGGGTACGCCCTGCACGCCGGGCACCGGCCGGCCGGCCAACGGGGCGGCGCCGACGCCTCCTTCACCCTCGGCGGTCCCGCCCTGTACTTCCGCGACTCCGCCACGGGCCGGGTGGCGCACCAGCCCCTCACCGCGACGGAGGGTACGGCCGGGCGCACCGCGGGCGGCCCCGTCTGCGACCGGTTCCACGCCGCCGGGGGCACCGCGCTCTGCCTGCGCGCCGAGCCCGGGGTACTGCCGAAGACGTACGCCGTCGTCCTCGACCGGAGCCTGCGCGAGGTGAGCCGGACGACCGTGCCGGGGGTTCCGACGCGGGCCCGGGTGTCCGCGTCCGGGCAGATGCTCGCCTGGACGGTGTTCGCCAGCGGGGACTCGTACTCCACCACCGGCTTCTCCACGCGGACGGCCGTCCTGGACCTGCGCACGGGGTACTTGGTGAAGTCCCTGGAGGAGATACCGCTCACGATCGACGGCGTCCGGTACCACTCCCCCGATGTGAACTACTGGGGCGTGAGCTTCGCCCGGGACGACAGCCGGTTCTACGCGACCGTCTCCACCAAGGGGCGTACGTACCTCGTCGAGGGGAACATGTCCGACTGGTCGGCGAGGACGCTGCGGGAGAACGTCGAATGCCCCTCCCTGTCGCCCGACAACACCCGGGTCGCCTTCAAGAAGAAGGTGTCCGGCGATCCGGCCGCACCCTGGCGGCTGTACGTACTCGATCTGCGGACGATGGCCGAGACCGCGCTCGCCGAGACCCGCGGCGTGGACGACCAGGCGGCCTGGACGGACGACGGAACGGTCGCCTACGCCCTGCCGGGCGCGGGCGGTCGCGCCAGTGACATCTGGAGCGTCCCCGCGGACGGCACCGGAGCACCCCGGCTGTCCGTCGCGGGCGGGTCGTCGCCGGTGGCGGTGGCGGGAGCCGCCGACGCGCGGTGATGCTCAATGATGCACAGTAGGCCGCCACTTCGAGCATCTATTGACATAGACCTGTCACTACGCTGCACTGTGGCCACTCCCTCCGGCAGTCACGGCCGGAGGGAGATGCCGCCGTGATCACCTGGGGACTCGCCATGCGTCTGCTCAGATTCCTGACCGCCTCCGCGCTGGCCCTGGCCGCGTTGTCCCTGCCCTCCGCCGCCGGGGCCCAGCCCCTGCGGGCCGGGGCGGCCGTCGCCGCCGCGCCGCCGCAGACGGTGCCGGCCCTGCGGCAGTGGACGGCCGGCAGCGGGGCGTACGGCTTCACGAGCACCAGCCGGATCGTCGTCGATCCCGCCCACACCGCGCAGCTCTCCGACGAAGCGGCCACGTTCGCCGAGGACTTGCAAGCACTGGCCGGGCGGCCCGTGGCCGTGGTCACCGGGAGCCCCTCCCCCGGTGACATCGCCCTGAGCCTGGGCGACGGCTCGCTGCCCGCCGAGGGGTACCGGATGACCGTCGGACCGTCCCTCGCCATCCAGGCCGGGACCGACGCCGGGGCCTTCAACGGCACGCGTACGGTGCTGCAGTTGCTGCACCAGTCGGCCTCCGTGCCGGCCGGCACGGCGGTGGACTGGCCGACCAAGGCCGAACGCGGGCTGATGATCGACCAGGGGCGGAAGTTCTTCACGGTCGACTGGGTCAAGCAGCACATCAAGGAGCTGGCCTACCTCAAGCTCAACTACTTCCACTTCCACCTGTCGGACACCTTCGGCTTCCGCCTGGAGAGTTCGACGCACCCGGAGATCGTCTCCGCCGACCACTACTCCAAGCAGGAGATCGCGGAGCTGATCGCGCTGGGGCAGAAGTACCACGTCACGATCGTGCCCGAGATCGACACCCCGGGGCACATGAACCAGATCCTGGCCGCCCACCCGGAGCTCAAGCTCAAGGACGCCTCGGGCACGGCCAGTTCCGAGTTCATCGACCTTTCCCTGCCCGGTACTTACACCTTGATCAAGGACCTGGTCGAGGAGTACCTGCCGCTGTTCCCGGCCCCGTACTGGCACATCGGCGCCGACGAGTACGTCACGGACTACGCCAGGTACCCGCAGCTGCTCAGTTACGCCCGCGCCCACTACGGTGCGAACGCCACCGCCAAGGACACCTACTACGGGTTCGTGAACTGGTCGGACGCCCTGGTCCGCTCGGCCGGCAAGACCACCCGGATGTGGAACGACGGCATCAAGTCCGGGGACGGCACCGTCTCCCCCGACGCCCGGATCCTCGTCGAGTACTGGTACAGCTACGGGCTCACCCCCCAGCAGCTGGTCAACGCCGGGTACACGGTCGCCAACGAGTCCTGGACGCCGACCTATTACGTGCTCGGCGGCGCGAAGCCGGACACCAAGTGGATGTACGAGACCTGGACCCCGGACCGGTTCGAGGGGGGCAACACCATCAATGACCCTGCGAAGAACCGCGGTTCACTGATCCACGTGTGGTGCGACAACCCGAACGCCGAGACGGAGACGCAGATCGCCGCCGGGATCATGTACCCGCTGCGCGGGCTCGCCCAGCAGACCTGGGGTTCGCCGAAGCCCGTGGCCACGTACGCGGCGTTCACGCCGATCGTGGCCGCGATCGGACACCACCCCTCCTGGCCGGGGGTCGCCCAGCCGGGCAACCTCGCCCGCAACCGCCCCACCACCGCGTCCAGCACCGAGACCGCGAACTTCCCGGCCGCACTGGCGACGGACGGCGATCCGGGAACCCGGTGGTCGAGCGCGTACACCGACCCGCAGTGGCTGCAGGTGGACCTCGGCTCCGCCCAGGCCGTCAACCGGGTGGTGCTGCGCTGGGAGGCCGCGTACGGGAAGGGGTTCCAGATCCAGGTCTCCGACGACCAGAGCACCTGGCGCACCCTGTACTCCACGACCAACGGCACCGGCGGGGTCCAGGACCTGACCAGCCTGTCCGGCTCCGGCCGCTACATCCGGGTGTACGGGACCCAGCGCGGCACCACCTACGGCTACTCGCTGTACGAGTTCGAGGTGTACGGAGGCCAGTTGAGCGGGGCACGGACCCTCACCGCGGCCGGCAAGGCGCTCGACGACCCGGCGAGCTCCACCGCCTCCGGCACCCAGCTGATCACCTGGACCCCGCACGGCGGCCCCAACCAGCAGTGGCGGCTGACCCTCACCGGCGACGGCAGCTACACGATGGCCAACGGCTCGTCCGGGCTCTGCGCGGACGTGGCGGGCGGCTCCACGGCTCCGGGTGCGGCGGTGGTCCAGACCGCCTGCGGCAGCGCCGACAGCCAGCGCTGGCTGGTCACCCCGCTCGGCTCCGGCGACTACGCGGTGGCCAACAAGAAGAGCGGGCTGCTCCTGACCACCGCCTCCGGCACGGACGGGGCCCTGGCGAGCCAGCAGTCCAACAGCGGCTCCGTCTACCAGCGCTGGCAGATCAGCTGACCCCGGGCGGGGGTCCGGCTGCCTCGGGCGGCGGTCCGTCAGTCTCGGGCGGCGGTCCGGCTGCCGTCACCGAGGCCAGCCGGGCCCCGGGTCCGGTCAGCCGGATCCGCAGCTCGCGCACGGTGCGGGGTTCCACCCGGTGGACGCGCCGGACCCCCACCGTGTGGCCGGAGGCGATCAACAGGCCGTCCGCCCAGACCTCGTGGCCGTCCACGCGCTGCCCCCGGGCGAGGTCCTCGCGCAGCTCCACGTGGTCCACGCGGACGGGCCGGCCGAAGTCCGCGAGGAGCTCGTCCCCGGCGGCCGTGAGGGCAGCGGTGACGGGATCGCCCAGTCGCCGCTCCAACTCCGCGGTGAAGGCGAGGAGTCGCTCCCGGTCGGCGTCGTCGATAAGACCGCGCCGGTCGGGCGGGACGCCCAGGAGCAGACCGGCGCCCAGCCCTACGGAGGAGTACCAGATCTCCAGGAGCTCGTCGCGGCTCTTGAGGGTGTCGTGGTTCCCGGGCTGCCAGAACCAGTCGCCCCGGATGGGGACATCGCATTCGGGCGGCAGGTAGGCGGCCGCTTCGAGCTCGGAGTGGCGGTCGTCGTACAGGCTGATGTCCGTGGAGTGCGTGACGTAGCGGCAGGGGTCGGCGGCGAGCCCCTCCTCGTTCCCGACCCAGCGGATCGTGGGACGCCCCATGTTGAAGACCATGGCGTCCGGCTGGTGCCGGTCGACGACGGCCATGACGGCGTCCCAGTCGTACGTGCGCCCCTCGGAGCCCGCACCGTCGAACCACAGCTCGCACAACGGGCCGTAGCGGGTGCAGAGTTCGGTGAGCTGGCGGAGGTAGAAGGAGTCGTACGCGGTGGGCTCCTCGTAGCACTCCGCGTTGCGGTCCCAGGGCGAGAGGTACAGCCCGAGGCCGAGGCCTGCCTCCCCGCAGGCCCCGGCCAGTTCGGCGACCACGTCGCCCGCTCCGTCCTTCCAGGGCGAGGAGGCCACGGAGTAGGCGGTGGTGTCGGTCGGCCAGAGGCAGAAGCCGTCGTGGTGCTTGGCGGTCAGCACGACGTACTTCGCCCCGGCCTCGGTGGCGGTACGGACCCACTGGCGCGCGTCGAGCCGCGCGGGCCGGAAGGTGGCCGGGTCCAGGGTCCCGTCGCTCCACTCGACGCCGTTGAAGGTGTTGATGCCGAAGTGCAGGAAGATCCCGAATCCGGCTTCCTGCCAGGCGAGTTGTCCCGGCGTGGGCGCGAGGGGGCTTGCGGCGGGACCGGCGAGTGGGGTGGGCGGACCGAGTGTCATGGCGGGTGGGCTTTCGGGGGTCGGCGGCGGGGCGTTCAGGCCGAGTGGGCCAGGCTCGCCGGGTGGACGGCGTAGGCGAAGGGAAGCCCTCGGGCGTACCGCTCCAACTCCTCGGCGGCGCAGGCCGCGAGGCGTCCGAGTTCGTTTCCGAGGGATCCGGCGATGTGCGGGGTGAGCAGCACGTTCGGCAGGTCGTAGAGCGGAGATCCGGCAGGCAGGACGTCGGGGTGGGTGACGTCGAGGACGGCGTGCAGCCGGCCGGAGACCAGCTCCTCGGTGAGTGCGTCGGTGTCGACCAGCGTGCCGCGCGCGGTGTTGACGAGGGTCGCGCCGTCGCGCATGAGGGCGAGGCGTCGGGCGTCGACGAGGTGGCGGGTCTCGGGGGTCTGCGGCGCGTGCACGGTCACCACGTCGCTGCGGCCCATCAGTTCGTCCAGGTGGACGGGTTCGACCCCCAGGGCCCTGGCTTCGTCCCCGTCCAGGTACGGGTCGTGGACCAGCACGTGGGCGTCGTAGGGGCGCAGCAGCTCGATGACGCGGCGGCCGATGCGCGAGGCTCCGATGATGCCGACGGTCCTGCCGTAGTTGCCGATCGCGGGGTACAGGGTGAGCGGGCTGATCTGGCTGCGGGCCTCCCGGTAGGCCCGGGCCGTGGTGAGGACGCGCTTGTTGGCGAAGACGATCGCCGCGACGGTGAACTCGGCGACGGGCCGGGCGTTGGCCTCGGCCGCGCTCGTGACGCTCAGCCCGCGCCGCCAGGCCGCTTCCGTCATCAGCCCCTTCACGGTTCCGGCGGTGTGCACCACCGCGCGCAGCGCCGGGAGGAGGTCGAGGGCCTGCTCGGTGAGGGGCGGGCAGCCCCAGCCGGTGAGGAGGACCTCGGCTTCGCGCAGCCGCGCGGGGTCGGCGGTGGCGAAGTCGGTGACCAGGTGCGCGGGGTCCAGCAGCGCGGTGGCGCCGAGCCGGGCCAGGGCCTGCTCGTCGAGCAGGGCGGCCTTCGTGGCCCGGTCCATGGCGAGGAGGGTACGCGGCTTGCGGGGCCCGCCGGGCTCACGGGCGGAGTCGGGCTCGCGCGTGGGGTCGGGCTCGCGCGTGGGGTCGGAGGCCGTCACTTGAGCGCTCCCGCCGAGAGTCCGGAGCGCCAGAACCGCTGCAGGCCGACGAAGGCGAGGGCGAGCGGGACGACGGCCACCAGGGATCCGGTGATCACCAGGGAGTAGAACTCCGGTCGCTCGAGAACGAATTGGTTCCAGCTGTAGATGCCGAGCACCGCCGGATACAAGTGCTGGTCGTTGAGCATGACCAGCGGGCCGAAGAAGTTGTTCCAGCTCCCGGTGAAGGAGAAGAGGAAGAGGGTCATGAAGCCGGGCAGGAGCATCGGCAGCGAGATCGAGCGGAAGACGCGCAGCTCGCTCGCCCCGTCGATGCGGGCGGCCTCCAGGACCTCACCGGGTACGTAGCCCTCGGAGAAGACCCGGGCCAGGTAGACGCCGAAGGGGTTCACGAGCGCTGGGACGAGCACCGACCAGTAGGTGTTGACGATCCCGACCTCGGAGGCGAGGAGGTATTGCGGGAGGGTGATGATGACGCTGGGCACGAGGGTGCCCGTCAGGACGAGGCCGAAGAGCGCGCCCTTGCCGCGGAACTCGTACTTGTCGAAGCAGTATCCGGCGGCGACGCTGATCAGCGAGGACGCCAGTGATCCGACGACGGAGTAGAGGAGGCTGTTGAGCAGCCAGCGGCCGAAGATGCCGTCGCCGTACGTGAAGACGGCCCGGAGGTTGTCGAAGAAGTGGAAGTCTCCGAAGGCGAAGCCCGCCGTCCCGAAGAGGTCGGCGTGGTTCTTGGTGGCGGCTATCAGCAGCCAGGTCAGCGGCATCAGGGTGTAGAGGACCGCCACCAGGAGCACTGCGTTGACCACGGCCCTGGAGGCCATCGCGCCGCTCCGGCGCGGCCTCGCGGCCGTCTTGCGAGCCGCCCGTCGGGCGGTCGGGGCTCCGGGTGCGGGCGCCGGTTCGGCGCCGGGAGCGGCCTCGGACGGGGCCGAGGGGGCGGTCTGGGTGCTCATGCCGAGTCACCTCGCTTTCCGATCCGGGTGACGACGTAGGAGAGGGTGCCGGCGACGAGGGCCACGATGAGGGAGGCGGAGGAGGCGAGGCCGTAGTCGTGCCGCTCGAAGGCCGCCTTGTAGATGAACATCATCGGGGACCAGTCCGAGCCCATCGAGCCGGACCGCTTCGAGAGGAGCATCGGCTCGCCGAAGATCTGGACCACGCCGACACAGGTGAACAGGAGCGTGAGGAAGACGGCGGAGCGGATCATCGGCAGTTTGATCCGCAGGGCGATGCGCAGTTCGCCGGCGCCGTCCATGACGCCCGCTTCGATGACCTCGCGGGGCACGGCCTGGAGCGCGGCGAAGAAGATGATCATGTTGTAGCCGATCCACTGCCAGGCCGCGACGTTCACCAGCGAGGGCAGGACGCTGCCCGGGGCGAAGAAGTCCCACTGCCCGCCCGCCGCCTCGATCCAGTCCAGGACCGGGCTCAGGCCGGGGGTGTAGAGGTAGGTCCAGATGATCGCCGCGATCAGTCCGGGGACCGCGTGCGGCATGAAGACGGCGAACTGGACCAGGCGCTTGGCCTTGGCCGCGGCCGAGTCGACGAGGAGGGCCAGGGCGAGCGCCGCGCCGATCATCACCGGGATGTACACGGCGCAGTACGCGGCCACGTGCAGGAAGGAGGTGGTGAAGCCGTGGTCACCGAGGGCCTTGGTGTAGTTCCCGAGTCCGCTGAAGACCCGTTCGGTGCCGCCGAATCCGAGGCCCGAGGACTGCTCGGTGAAGAAGCTCATCCAGAGCGCGTACACGACGGGCAGGATCAGGACCGCGATGAAGAGCAGGAAGAACGGGCCGAGGAAGACGAGCACCGCCCTGCCCTGGCCTGGCCGGTGCACGGGGGCGGCGCCGCGCGCGGAACGAGTGAGTGGTGCTGCCACCGGATCTCCTTGGTGGTGCGCTGCGGAGGAACGGACGGGGATGGACTTCGAGGCCGGAGGGGCCGGAGGGGCCGGAGAGGCGGAAGGGGCGGGAGCGGGGCCCGGGGGCCGGGAGGGCTTCGGGCCCCGCGCGGCGCCTACTTCGCGAGGTTGAGCCCTCGGCCCTTGATGGCCGCCTCGGCGGCGGTCTGGCCGGCCGCGAGTCCGTCGGTCAGGGTGCCCTTGAGGCCGGCGTCCTGGATGGCGGTGTTGGTCGCGGTCTGCACCGGTCCCCAGACCCAGCCCGGGACGATGGTGTCGACCTGCGCGCCGGCGATCTCGTAGACCTTGTCGCCGCCGAAGAAGCCCTTGTCGTCGAAGGCCGCGGCGGCGATCGGACGCAGTTCGGGGCTGGCGGGCAGGCTGCTGCTCGGCGCCTTCAGGCTGCTGAGGCGGGCCTTGACCCCTTCGGGGCTGGTGGCCGCCCACGTGGCGAACTCGGCCGCTTCCTTGACGTGCTTGCTGCCCTTGGTGACGGCGTAGCTGGTGCCGCCGAACATGCCGGTGGCCGGGGTGCCCCAGTGCGGCAGCGGGGCGACGCCCCACTTGCCCGAGTCCTTGGCCAGAGCCGTCATCGTGCCGCCCGCGCTCCACGAGGCGCCGATGAAGCTGGCGATAGCCCCGTCGGCCTTGGCCTTCGCGATCTCCGGGCCGTTGAACTTCAGGTTCGTCACCAGGTCGTCCTTGACCAGGCCCTGCCAGTACGAGGCCACCTTCTGCGAGGGGGCGTCGTTGATGTCGACCTTCCAGCCGTCACCCTCGGTGCCGTACCACTTGGCACCGGCCTGCCAAGAGAGCGCCGCCAGCATGGGCGCGTCGTCGTTGCCCCAGCTGCCGATGCGCACGTTCTTGTCGGAGGCCTTGATCTTCTCGGCGGCGGCCTTGTACTCGTCCCAGGTCTTGGGGACTTCGACGCCCGCGTTCTTGAAGAGGTCCTTGCGGTAGTAGAGGAGGTTGGGCGTGGCGTCGTACGGCACGGCCCAGGTCTTGCCGCCGAGGATCACCCGGTCCTGTACGCCCTGGGGGAACTTCGCCTTCACGGTGGCGCCGGCCGGTGCGGTGATGTCCTCCAGGAAGCCCTGGCTGACGAACTCGGGGAGGGTCGGGTACTCGATGCCCGCGACGTCGGGAGCGTTTCCGGCCTTGATCGCGTTGCTGATCTTGGCGTATCCGTCCGGTCCGCCGGTGATGGCCGAGAAGGTGACCTTGATGTTCGGGTGGGACGCGTTGAAGGCGTCCACCACCTGCTGGGCACCGCCGGTCCAGCCCCAATAGGTCAGGTTGACCGGCTCCTTGGGGGCTTCGGCCTGGGGCGCGGCGCCCTCGCTCCCCCCGCAGGCAGTGGCGAAGAAGGCCAGCGAGAGAGTGGCGAGGGCGGCGCGGGAGGTACGGGAAGTGAGCTTCACTGCTCTGCTCCTCAGATGCGAGCCGTCGATGCGGCGAGGTGATGCACATCATTCGGCCAGAGGAGAAGGGAGTCAATAGAAAAGGAAACTTTGAGAAAGGAAAGCGAAGTAACAGTTAGGCCTCTAGCCCCGAGACCTCACTGGACGCCCGCACCCGCAGCTCGGGAAGGATGGCGATCCGCCGCCGGGGCCGGCCCGGCTCGCGCAGCCGGCGGACGAGCAACTCCACGCCGGTGACACCGACTTCGTGCTTCGAGGGCGCCACCGCGCTCAGCGGCAGGTCCGCCAGGGAGGCCACCTCGTCGTCGTACGAGACCAGCGCGACGTCGCCCGGTACGGCCAGCGAGGCACCGCGCAGCCGCTGCATCAGCACCATGGCCTCGTGGTCGGGATGGACCAGGGCGGCGTCGACGCGTCCCTCCCGCACCGCCGCCACGAAGGCGTCCATCACCTGCTCGTAGGCGGTTTCGCCCGCGCCGTACTCCGCGAGGTCGAGGAAGAGCGCGTGCCCGGCGGCGTCGGGGCCGGCCTCCTCCATCGCCGCGAAGTAGCCCTTCTTGATCCAGGGCGCCGTGGGCGTCCCGCCGCGCATGACGAGGGCGATCCTGCGGCGCCCCGCGTCCAGCAGGTGGCCCACCGCCAGTCTGGCCCCGTACCCGTGGTCCGTGCCGACGTGCTCGGCGGCGGAGGCCTGCTGTTCGGGGCGGCGCTCGATCAGGACGACGGGCACGCCGAGCTCCTCGTACCACTGGCCGCCCGGCCTGCCGTCGCCGGCGGAGGGGGCGAGCAGCAGCCCGTCGACGCCGTCCGCGACCATTCGCGCGGCCTGCGCCTTCTCGGTGTCCACGTCGTACGTGGACACGGCCAGGGTCAGCCGCACCCCGAGGGCGTCCGCCGCCTCCCGGGCCCCCTTGATCACCTCGGGGTAGTAGTACGCGGAGGACGGCACGATCAGCCCGAGGACCAGCGGCCGGCCGGTCCCGGCGGCGGGAGCGGCCGAGACGGCGCGGGCCGCCGCCGGGACCGCGGTCGCGGGGGCGGTCTCCGCCCAGTCCTCGGGGAGCATCGCACCCCCGTGCACCCGGGCCAACAGGCCGCGTTCGGCGAGGACTTCGATGTCCTTGCGCACGGTCACCACGGACACGCCGAGCTCCGCCGCGAAGTCCGTGACGCGCATCGATCCCGCTTCGCGGACCCGGCGCAGGATCGCCTGCTGTCGTTCCTCTGCGTGCACGGTGGAGCTCCCCTCGACTGCGTCCCTGGTCGAGGTCAGCGTAGCGCGGGAAAGCCGAAACTTCCGTTTTCTTTCGAACGAAAGGATTGCGTAGCGCCCGCCTTCCTCAGAAACCTCGTGTACGGACCACACACAAGGTCCATTAGGGTTCAGTGCAACCTTGTTGAGCCGGCCCGTACCCCCAGCGACGCAGCCCGACAGAGTGCTCGACCACGACTCTCGGAGAAACGATGCGCCGTTCCCACGTCCCATGCGCCGCCCTGGCAGCCCTGGCCGCCCTCCTGTGTGCCGGATGCGGCCCGGGGCCCGACTCCCGTCCCGCCTCGGATACCGCCTTGAAGGCGTCGGCCGAGCCCGCCCCCGACCACGCCGGCACCGTGCGGGCCGCCGCCGAAGCCACCCGGGCGACCTCGGCGCGGACCAGTCAGACGATGGAAATCGGCGACGGATCCAAGACCTACACCCTCACCGCCACCGGCGACTTCGACATGGCCGGGGACAAGGGCGCGCTGTCCGTGGACCTCCCGGGCGGCGGCATCAGCCACGTGGACCAGGTGTTCGCCGACGGCAAGGTCTACGTCCGCGGGGCAGGCGGCATGGACAAGGACACCTGGGCGAGCATCGCGCGCGACAAGGCCGAAACCCACTACGCCCTGCGGGCGCCTCTCAACGACCCGGAGCACGTGCTGGAGCAGGTCTCGGCGCTGACGAAGGTGACGAAGGCCGGGGAGCAGGACCTGGGCGGCGTACCGACCGTCCACTACCGCGGAACCCTGCCCTTCCAGGCCACGGCCGCCCGGCTCGCGAGCGACAAACGGGCCCTCTTCGAGGAGCTCCAGGCGAAGATCGGCGGCGAGGTGCCCGTGTCCGCCGAGGTCTGGGTCGACGGTCAGGGCCGCCTCGTCCAGTCGCGGATGACGCTCGCCCTCGGTCCGGCCAAGTCCGTGACGACCGTGGCGTTCACCGAGCTGGGCAAGCCCGTGCGCGTCGAGGTGCCCGCCGCCCGGGACACCGAGCCCGTCACCACGATCACCGGGGTCCTGGCCGGCTGACCCGGCCGGGCGGCCGGCCGGCCCCGTGCGCCCGGCCGGCCCATAGGCCAGCCCGCCGCTATCCGGCGTCCGTGTCGCCGCCGCCACCGCAGTCGGGGTGGCCCCAGCGCGAGCCGAGCTTGCTGATCTTCTCCCCCGCCGCGTACTGCTTTCCGCAGGGGCAGGTGCCGGGGAACTTGGCCTTGATGGTCACCCCGGCCCGGCCTGCGGTCGCGCTCTTGGTGGCCGTCGTGCCCTTGGCGCTCGCGGTTCCGGCGGGACGGCGGGCCGGGGTGCTGCGGGCCGGGGCCGGGACGGGCATGGACGCGTGGCCCAGTGCGGTACCGGCCGGCTCCTGGCTCACGGCCGCGTCGCTGGCCGCCTGGTCGGCGATCGCGTTCAGGTGGTCACCGTCCTCGCGGTGCGCGGGGACGTAGCGGAACTCCACGTCCCGGTCGGTCAGCAGGGCGTCGATGCTCTCGACGAGCTCCCGGTTGGCCACCGGCTTGCCCGCGGCGGTCTTCCAGCCGTTGCGCTTCCAGGCCGGGAGCCACTGGGTCACGGCCTTCATGGCGTACTGGGAGTCCATCCGCACCTGCACGGCGGTACCGGGGGCCACGGCCTCCAGCAGCCTTTGCAGGGCGGTGAGTTCGCCCACGTTGTTGGTGGCCCGGCCGAGCGGCCCGGCCTCCCAGCGCTCGGGGTGTCCGTGGACGTCGGCGATGACCCAGGCCCAGGCGGCCGGCCCGGGATTTCCCTTGGCCGCCCCGTCGCAGGCGGCGATGATGCGATCAGACATCCCCCGATCATGCCTCACCGCGAGCGCCGCCCGTGCCCACGGCCGTTGCCGAGGGCGTACCCACGGCCGCGCCCCGCTCCGGCGGCTCCTCCCGCCGGTCCGCGTCGTGCGGCCGCGGCAGGAGCCGGTCCAGGAAGGGCGGCAGCCACCAGTTGGCCCGGCCCATCAGGAACATCGCCGACGGGACCAGCACCAGCCGCACCACGGTCGCGTCCAGGATCACGCTCACCGCCAGGCCCACCGCGAGCATCTTGACCACGACCGTGGGCGAAGCCGCGAAGGACAGGAAGACCGCGGTCATGATGAGCGCCGCACTGGAGATGACCCGCCCGGTGGCCGCCAGGCCCGTACCGACGGCGAGGGTGTTGTCCCCGGTGCGGTGCCAGGAGGCGGCGATGGCGGAGAGCAGGAAGATCTCGTAGTCCATCGACAGTCCGAAGACGATCGCGAACATCATCATCGGTACGAACGACTCGATGGGGACGGGCTCCGACACCCCGATCAGCCCGCTCCCCCAGCCCCACTGGAACACCGCGACGAGGACCCCGTAGGACGCGGCGGTGGTGAACAGGTTCAGGGCGACCGCCTTGAGCGGGACCACGACGCTGCGGAACACGAAGGTCAGCAGGACGAGTGCGGCGGCCAGCACGATGCCGATGATGAGCGGCAGCCGGTCCTTGACGGTGTCGCGGAAGTCCAGCTGGCCGGCGGTGGATCCGGTGAGGTAGCCCTGCGCGCCGGTGCCGTTCAGCGCGCGGGGCAGGGTGGTGCCGGTCAGCGTCGTGAACAGGCTCCCCGTGCCGGCGCTCTGCGGTCCGGTGGCCGGGGTGACGGTGGAGACGAACAGGCGGCCGTCCGGGGTCGGCGCGAGCGGGGTGAACCCGGCCATCCCGGCCGTGTCCCGCAGCGCCGCCGTGAGTCCGGCGCCGATCCGGTCGGCCGGGACGGAGGCCTCGTGGAGGTCGACGACCAGGAGGAAGGGGCCGTTGGCCCCGGGGCCGAAGCCGGGTCCCTCGCTTTCGGCGATCCAGTCGTAGGCCGTGCGCGTGGTGCTGCCCGCCCGGTCGGCGCCGTCGTCGACGTGGCCGAGGCGCATCGAGAACAGCGGTACGGCGCACAGCGCGAGCAGCAGCGTGCCCGCGGTCAGGAACTTCCGGGGATGCCGTGCCACCAGGGCGGCGTAGCGGTGCCAGCCGTCGTGGTCGCCGGAGGTCTCGGCGACCGGGCGGCGCAGGGCGAAGCGGTCGATCCGGCGCCCCACCAGGCCCAGGGCGGCCGGTACGAGGGTCAGGGCGGCCGCTCCGGTGACGACCACGACGAGGGTGGCGGCCAGCCCCATGCGGCCGATGAAGCTCAGTCCGCAGGCGTACAGGCTCAGCATGGCCACCGCGACGGTGACGGCGGCCACGACGACCGCGCGCCCGCTGGTGGCGGCGGTACGGCCGGCCGCTTCGAGCGGATCGTGCCCGTCGAGGAGGTCCTGGCGGAAGCGGGTGGTGAGGAAGAGCGCGTAGTCGATGCCCACGCCGAGGCCGATCATGGTGGCCAGGGTGGGGGCGGCGGTGGCGAAGTTGACGACTCCCGCCACGATGCCGACGACCCCGAGGCCCACGCCGACGCTGATCACCGCGGTGAGCAGGGGCAGCAGGGCAGCGACGACGCTGCCGAAGGCGAGCAGGAGGATCAGCAGGGCCACGAGGACGCCCGCCGCCTCACGGGCCTTGTCGTCGGCGGGCGGCCGGACGACCTGGTTCAGGTCCCCTCCGTACGCGACCTCCACGCCCGAGGCGCGGGCCGCGGCGGTGGCCGTGTCCAGGGTGCCGGTGTACTCGTGCCCGAGGGTCTTGACCTGCCGGTCGAAGGAGACCGTGGTGTAGGCGGTACGGCCGTCCGCACTGGTGACGACCGGGGAGGCGGCGGTGACGTGGGGCATCCGCGCGAGGCGGGCCGCGCTCTCGTCGACGGCCTGGCGGTGCCCGGCCAGGGAGCCGGAGTCCACGTGGAAGACCACGCGTCCGTTGGGGTCCCCGATCCCGGGGGCGGACGCGGCCAGCAGATCGGCGCCGGTACGGGACTGCGTGCTGGGGAGGCTGATCTGGTCGCTGTAGACGGGGGCGGAGAGCCGGCTGCCGGACATCGCGCCGGCGAGCAGCAGGAGCCAGGCCGCGATCACCCAGACGGGGTGGCGGGCACAGAAGCCGCCGAGGCGGCCGAGACGGCCGGGACGGCCCGTTCGGCCGAGGGGGGAATGCACGACGCCTCCAAGAAGTGTCAGGGCTGACACGAAGCACCTTGGCAGAAAATGGCAGGACTGACAATTGTCAGTCCTGACGATTGACAGGGGTGACGGCATTGCTAGGCTTCGACGGTGAACCAAGATCCGGCCGCCCCTCTCTCCGCGCCCACGCCCGCGTCCGCGCCCGCGTCCGGATCCGAGCCGGATTCCGGCCCGCGCGATTCCGGCCCGCGCGATTCCGGCCCGCGCGATTCCGGCCTGCGCGAGCGGAAGAAGGAGCGGACCCGGAAGCTGCTGCGCGAGGGCGCCGCCGCGCTGTTCGCCGAGCACGGTTTCGCGGGCACCACGGTCGCGGACATCGCCGCCTGCGCGAACGTCTCCGAGCGGACCTTCTTCCGCTACTTCGACAGCAAGGAAGCGCTGCTCCTGCCCGACAGCGTCGACCTGTTCGCGTACGTCGAGGCGGAGCTGGCCCGGCGCCCGGCGCACGAGGATCCGCTCGACGCGGTCTGCAACGCCCTGATCTCCGCGGTGGCCCCGTTCGCGGCGTCCAGCCTCACCGCCCTGACCCACTCCGTGGCCATCGCGGGTGACGAGCGCGTGGTGGCGGCCCAACTCGTGCAGCTCTTCGCCGATTTCGAGAACCGGCTCACGCTCATGGTGCTGAACCGGCTCCCCTCCGACACCCCCGAGGCCGACCTGCGCGCCGGGGTGATCGCGGGCGCCGCCCTGTCCGCCGTCCGCGCCGTCCTGCGCACGCAGCGCCGGCGTCGCGCCAACGGCACCCTCACCGACACCCCGCCCTCCTCGCTCCTGCTGGAGGCCTTCGGCATGCTCAAACAGATCGGATCCGCAGCGCAATGAAGCTCCGACGCACCCCCGTCCTCATCACCGCCGGGATCACCGTCGCCCTGGCCGGCGTCCTCGTCGCCGACGTCGTGGTCGAACGCACCACCCAGGACCGCATCGCACGCGCGGCGGGCTGCCGCCTCCAGGCCCGCGGCCCCGTCACCGCGGAACTCTCCGGCGCCTTCGCCGGACTCCGCGCGCTGACCGGCCAGGTGGGTTCCGTACACCTCGCGGCCGAGGACGTGCGCCGCGCCGACACCGACATGGACATCAAGGCCGACCTGTACGACGTCACGCGCGAGGGCGGCATGAGCGGCGGCCGGGCGTCGGCCACCATCCCCTACGAAGCCCTGCAGAAGCGCCTCGCCGACTCGGGGGACACCGCGGCGGCGGGCGCCGAGGGGCTCACCGTGGGCGGCGACGCGAAGGGACTCACCCTCACCGGGACCGTGGGCGGCCTGGGCCTCCCCGTCACCGTGCACGCGAGCACCAGCACGACGTCGGCCGGCCTCACGATCACCCCGACGACGGTCACCGTACTGGGCCGCGAACTCCCCATAGCCACCGTGAGCGGGCTGCCCGGCGCGGCCGGTCTGGCCGAACGGCTGGCGCCCCGGACCGTGGACGTCGGCGACCTCCCCGAGGGGGTCAGCCTCACCGGAGCCCGGACCACCGGCGCCGGCCTCACCCTGGACGCCTCCCTCGCGAAGTCCTCCGGCTCGGACACCGACGGGAAAGCCTGCGCGTCGGTGTAGCCCTCCACCCCTCCCCGCCTTCCGTTTAGCAAATGCCATTTCCGGCGCAGATCCACCCAGTCCACCCCAACAACCAGGCCCTAAGTTGACTTTACGGATTCTTTAAATTTACCCTCACGCCATGCGCAAATCCCCCACCACCCTCCTCTCCGCCCTCGCCCTGGCCGGCCTGGCGCTCGCCACCGCCGGTTGCTCCGCCGGTGCGACCGACAAGGCCGTGGACCAGGTCGACAAGGCCGTGAACGAGACTTATGAGGTCACCTACGAGGTCAGCGGCAAGACCGTCGACTCGGTCTCCTTCCACGACGGAGGGGGCACGGCCACCGCGCCGAACCTCGTGACCGCCGAGCAGCCGGGCGCCGCCTGGACGAAGACGGTCACCCTGCGCGGCGTCATGCCCCCGGCGGTCTCCCCCAGCTCGGTCGACAACACCGCCGACCTCACGTGCAAGGTCATCTACAAGGGCAAGGTCATCAAGGAGGCCAAGGGCGAGGCCGCCATGGCCGGCGGCTGCGTGGCGGTGTCCCCGATCGCCACCTCGTAGCCGGTCCATATCCGGTCCGCAGCCGGTCCGGCCGTCGGGGCAGGCGCCTCGTACCTCAACGGGCTTGACCTCAAGCCTGCTTGAGGTATGACCATGATCCTCATGACCACACCATCCCCGTCGTCCCGCGCGGCGGACATCGAAGCGATCGGCCGGCTCGTCGCCACCGTCGAGCACTCCCAGCAGACCAAGGACCCCGAGGAATTCCTCGGCCTCTTCCACCCGGACGCGATCTGGACGACGGCCCACGGCAAGGTGCTCGTCGGTCTCGACGCGATCTCGGGTTTCACCCGCAAGGTCCTACCCGCGGCGACCTGGGACGGCCGGGTCACCTACGAGGTGGTCCACGTGCTCTTCATCCGCCCCGACGTCGCCGCCGTGAAGGTCCGCCAGCTCTACCTGTCCCCGGGCGAGCGGAGCGAGGGCGCTCCCCTGTACGTGATGGCGAAGCAGCCCGACGGCCGCTGGCTGCTGACCGCCTGCCAGAACACCGGGGTCGTCGTCGGGGACGCCTGAGCCGACGGACCGTAATCGGCTCGCGCTCATCGTCCGCGGACGGCGAGGATGGCTTGCCCCGTCCGCCGTCCGAAGGACTTCCGATGAGCAGCCCGCCGTACGACCGATCCGCCCGCGCCTCCCTCGACGGCCTGGTGATGGGCGATGCCTTCGGCGACAGCTGGTTCACGCTCTCCGGCGAGAACGTCGAGGAGCAGTGGGCGGCGCGCAGGCTCCGGTCCAGCCCGTGGACCTGGACGGACGACTCCGCCATGGCGTTCGTGCTCTTCGCCCACCTCGGGGCCCACGGGGAGGTCCGGCCCGACGCCCTGGCACGGGAGTTCGCCGCCGAGTACGCGCGGGATTCGGGGCGCAAGTACGGGGCGTCCATGCACGAGGTACTGGGCCGGATCGGCGCGGGCGAGGGCTGGCGGGGGGTCACCGCCGAGCAGTTCGGCGGGCAGGGTTCCTACGGCAACGGTGCCGCGATGCGGGTCGCACCGCTCGGTGCCTGGTTCCGGGGAAACCCCGCGGAGGCGGCCTCGCAGGCCCAGCTGTCGGCGGTGGCCACGCACGCACACCCGGAGGCGGTCGCGGGCGCCGTCGCCGTGGCGGTGGCCGCCGCGCTGGCGGCCGGGAGCAGGGAGCGCGAAGCGCCGGTGCGCGCCGAGTTCCTCCGGGAGGTCGCCGGGTACGTCCCGGGGAGCGAGGTCGGCTCCGGACTGCGGCTGGCCGCGGACTTGCCCGCGGGGACCCCGGTGGGCCGTGCCGCGTCCGTACTGGGATCCGGCTGGCGGATCTCGGCCCCCGACACGGTGCCGTTCGCCCTGTGGTGCGCCGCCGGGTACCTGGACGACCTGCCGGAGGCCCTGTGGCAGACCGTCGGCGGCTGGGGCGACCGCGATACGACGTGCGCGATCGCGGGCGGGGTCGTGGCGGCACGCACCGGCACCGGCGGGGTTCCGGCGGACTGGCTCGCGGCGCGCGAGGCCGTTCCCGCGTGGAGCGGGTGGACGCCCGAGCCTCCGGGTCCCCGGGCCCTGTCCCGGTAGATCATGTGACTACTAGGCTGCGGCGATGGAACAGGACCGGGATCAGGATCAGGGCCGGGTGAATCGTTACGACGGCTTCGCCGAGGCGTATGCGGCGGAGAACGAGAACAGCCTCGTCAACGCCTCGTACGAGCGCCCCGCGATGCTGGCCCTCGCCGGAGACGTGGCCGGCCGCCGGATCCTGGACGCGGGGTGCGGATCGGGGCCCCTCACCGCCGCGCTGCGCGAGCGCGGTGCGGTCGTCACCGGCGTGGACTCCAGCGCCGGGATGCTGGCGCTGGCGCGGCGGCGGCTGGGTGGGGACGCCGCCCTGTACGACGCCGAGCTGCACGACGCCGAGCTGCACGAGGTCGACCTGCGCGACCGTCTGCCGTTCGCCGACGGCGCCTTCGACGACGTGGTCGCGTCGCTGGTCCTGCACTACCTGGAGGACTGGGGACCGACGCTGGCCGAGTTCCGGCGCGTCCTCGGACCCGGCGGCCGGCTGCTGGTGTCGGTGGACCACCCCTTCGTGGCCTACACGTTCCAGGATCCGCGGCCCGACTACTTCGCGACCGGCAGCTACAGCTTCGACTGGACGTTCGGCGGGAAGTCCGTCCCGATGACGTTCTGGCGCAAGTCACTGCACGCGATGTCCGAGGCCTTCGCCACCGCCGGTTTCCGGCTTTCGGTCATCAGCGAACCGCAGCCCGACCCGGCGGCCCGCGAGCTGTTCCCCGACGCCTTCCGTGAGCTTTCGCGCACGCCCTGCTTCCTGTTCTTCGTCGTCGAAGTACCGCTGTCGGCTCCGGGTCCCTGATGCCCCGACCGCTGCGAGCGCTGCGACCGCCGCGACCGCGTCCACCGCAGGTATCGCGGGCGTATCGAAAACCGCATACGGGCTCGCAACGCACCGCCATGTCCCCTGGGGACATGAACCACACCGCACCCTTGTCGACACCGCCGCGCCGCACCCTCAGGACCGTACTGCTCGCCCTGGCGGCCCTCGGCTTGGCGAGCGTCCTCTACCTCGTGCGGGGGATGCTCTTCATGGCCGCTCCGAGGTGCATGGCCGGGCGGTGGCACGGGTGCCTCGACACGTTCAACGGGGTCGTGCTCGTCACCCTCGTGGCCATCCCGTTGGCCCTGCTGCTCGTGTGGGCCCTGGCGCGCCGCCGGCGTGGCGCGGGCGTCGACGCCCGGTCGGCGTGGCGGATCTCGCTGGCCGAGGTCGGCATGGTGCACGGGACGCTGCCGTTCGTGTGGATGACCATGATGCCGGGGTCCGGGGCCGGGATCGTGCCCGGCCGGTTCAGCCTGGTACCGCTGCGGGACCTGGTCACGATGGGGCCGCTCGGGATCGCCGGCAACCTGCTGGTCTTCGCCTCGCTCGGGTTCTTCGCCCCGATGCGCTGGACGGCGCTGGCCTCCGTGCCGCGGATCCTGGCCCTGGGCGCGGGCTGCTCCGTCCTGGTCGAGACCGCGCAGTACGTCTTCCAGCTGGACCGGGTCTCCTCCGTGGACGACGTCCTGGTCAACGCCACCGGCGCCGCCCTGGCCGCGCTGGCGTCGCGCCGCTGGTGGCGCACGAAGGCACCGGAGCCGTCGGAGCTGCCGCAGCCCTCGCCCGCGGCCGTACCGGCGGGCTGAGGCGCGTACCCGGTGCGCGCTCGGTGCACGCCCGGCTGCGCGCCGTGCATACGACGCCGATATGTCCCGGTGTTTAGGCTTCAGGCATGCGCGTACTGATCGTCGAGGACGAGCCCTACCTGGCCGAGGCCGTCCGTGACGGCCTGCGGCTGGAGGCGATCGCCGCCGACATCGCCGGTGACGGCGACTCCGCCCTGGAACTGCTGGGCGTCAACTCCTACGACCTCGCGATCCTCGACCGCGACATCCCCGGCCCCTCCGGCGACGAGGTGGCCCGCCGCATCGTCGCCTCCGGCAGCGGCATCCCGATCCTCATGCTCACCGCTGCCGACCGGATCGACGACAAGGCGTCCGGGTTCGGGCTGGGCGCCGACGACTACCTCACCAAGCCCTTCGAGCTGCGGGAGCTGGTCCTGCGCCTGCGGGCGCTCGACCGCAGGCGCGCGTACGCCCGGCCCCCGGTGCGCCTGATCGCGGGCCTGCGGCTCGACCCCTTCCGCCGGGAGGTCTTCCGCGACGGGCGCTACGTCGCGCTCACCCGCAAGCAGTTCGCCGTGCTGGAAGTCCTGGTCGCCGCCGAGGGCGGGGTCGTCAGCGCCGAGGAGCTGCTGGAACGGGCCTGGGACGAGAACGCCGACCCCCTGACCAACGCCGTGCGCATCACCGTCTCGGCCCTGCGCAAACGGCTCGGCGAACCGTGGATCATCGCCACCGTCGCCGGTGTGGGCTACCGCATCGACAGCCAGCCCGCCCCCGGGGTGACGCGCGAGGCGGACGGGGAGGCCGGCCGTGGATAGGGCGCCCGGATGGAGCGTTCGCTCCAAACTCGCCCTCAGCTACGCCGGATTCCTCATGGTCGCCGGGGTCCTGCTGCTCGGTGCGGTGTGGCTGTTCCTCCTGCGGTACGTCCCCGACCGCGCGCTCGTCGTCGACGCCGATAGCCCGCCCAACGGTGTCTTCCCCATCCGGTCCAACCTGCTGCGCGTCTTCGCTCCGAGGGCGGCCGCGGTCCTGGTGTTCCTGCTGGTGCTCGGCCTCGTGGGCGGGTGGATCCTCGCCGGGCGGATGCTCGCGCCCCTGAACCGGATCACGGACGCGGCGCGGACGGCCGGGAACCGGTCGCTGTCCCACCGGATCCGCATGAAGGGCCGCCAGGACGAGTTCCGCGAACTCTCCGACGCCTTCGACTCGATGCTCGAACAACTGGAGTCCCACGTGGCCGAGCAGCAGCGGTTCGCCGCGAACGCCTCCCACGAGCTGCGCACCCCGCTGGCCATCTCCCGGACGCTCCTCGACGTCGCCCGCAAGGACCCGACGCGGGACCGGGGCGAGCTCGTCGAGCGCCTGCACGCCGTCAACGCACGGGCGATCGACCTCACCGAGGCCCTCCTGCTCCTCAGCCACGGCGACCGCGCGGACTTCACCCGCGAGCGCGTGGACCTCTCGCTGCTCGCCGAGGAAGCCGCCGAAACGCTGCTCCCCCTAGCCGAGCAGCGCCGGATCACCCTCGACGTCACCGGCGGCACGGCCCGCACCGACGGCTCCGCGGAGCTCCTGCTGCGGATGGTGACGAACCTCGTCCAGAACGCCGTCGTCCACAACCTCCCCACCGGCGGGACCGTGACGGTCCACACCGAGGAGCACGGGGGCACGAGCGTGCTGCGGGTCGAGAACACGGGCCCGCGGCTCCCGCCGGAACTGGTCCCGACGCTCACCGAACCCTTCCGCCGGGCGACCGAACGCGTCCGCACGGACGAGCACGCCGGGGTCGGGCTGGGCCTGGCCATCGTGCACAGCGTCGTCCGCGCCCACGCCGGGACCCTCGACCTCGTCCCCCGCCCGGCCGGCGGGCTCCTCGTGACGGTCCGGCTCCCGGGCGCGGGGTAGGCGAAGCCCGCAGGCGCGGCCGAGGGCCGAGGGCCTCCGGCCGACGACCGTTCAGCGCAGGCGTACGAGCTTCGCGCCGAGGGACGGTGCGGACAGGTCCGACCGGAGTGCCACCGGTACGGTCGGGGCGCCCGGCCCGGTCCCGACCGTCAGGACCCCGATCTCGGTGCCGGCCGGCGCCTCCGCGGGGAGTCCCTTGGCTCCGACGGCCAGACTCAGTTCGAGCTGCTGCCCCGGTACGGCGACGGCGGCCGTGTCCCGGGTGGCCACCACCGGGGTACGGGTACCGAGCCCGTCGTCCACGTAGCCGACGACCTGGCCCTTCTTGACCACGGCGGCCGAGGTCAGTGCCGCGCGGACGGCCTCGATGACCTTCTTGCTGTTCTGCTTGACCAGTTTCAGGCTGTTGGCGCCGTCGGGGTCGGCTCCGGTGACGTGCTGGTCGAGCATCGTGCCGAGGATCAGCGGGGTCTTGTCGCCCACCGTCTTGTACGCCGCCCACATCAGCGCCCCGCCGGCCGCCGAACTGGAGCCCGTCTTGATGCCCTTGATGCTGAGTCCGGCGATGAGCAGGTCGTCGTTGTTGTTGATGAGCGGCTCGCTCAGGCCCGGGACGGTGGCGTTGGGGAGCATGACGATCGCCCGGAAGGCGTCGAACTTCATGACCTCCTCGGCCAGTTTCAGCTGATCGGTGGCGGTGCTCACGGTCTTGGCATCGAGCCCGCTCGGGTCGGTGTACGTGGTGTCGGTCATGCCGAGCGCCTTGGCCTCGGCGTTCATCTTCTCCACGAACGCGGCCTCGGAATCGCTCCCGGTGTCCCAACGGGCCAGCAGGCGGGCGATGTTGTTGCCCGAGGGGATCATCAGCATCTTCAGCATGTTCTGCTGGGAGAAGCGGGTGCCGGTCGTCAGCCCCTGAACGCGCGATTCGCTCGCCGAGTTGCCGTCCGCGACGGCCTTGGCGTCGACCTCGATCTGCGGGCCGTCCTCGTCCTTCTTCAGCGGGTGGTCCTTGAGGATCACGTAGGCCGTCATGACCTTGGCGACGCTGGCCGTCGGCACGGCCTTCTGCTCCCCGAACGTACCCACGTCGCCCGCGCCGCCGATCCGTACGGCGGCCTGGCCCTTCTCCGGCCAGGGCACCTCGAACCGGCCGTCGAGGGCCACGGAGGACGCGGCGTCCCCACTGGTGAGAACGGCGTCGGGCAGCGGCCGCAACGCCTGTACGACGGCCAGTACGGCGACCAGCAGGAGCAGCGGCGGCACCCAGATCCGGAACCGCCGGGCCACCGTCCGGCCGGGGGTCGCGGGCGGCGGCGGGGTGTTGGTGAGCTGCGCGAGCAGATCGAGCGCGGGCAACGGCTGCTCGGTGGTCCCCTCGGGGACGGCGGAGCTCCCCTGGGCGGGGCCGTCGCCCGGCCCCCCGTCGGCCCCGCCCGGAAGCCTTCCGGGAGCCGTCGCCGGAACCGGGGCGGTTCCCCGAGCCGGGGCGGGCGCCGCCGTCGGCACGGCCGGGGCCGGCTCTACGGGTACCGGCGCGGGTACGGCGGCGGGCGTCGACCCCTTCGCCCACTTCGGCACGGGCACCGACGCCGAGGGGGCCGCGTCCAAGGGCTTGAGCGCGATGAACTGGCTCGTCTTCTCGGAGTCCGACTCAGGACGGGGACGGGGACGGGCACCGGGGCCGGGATCGGGATCGGGATCGGGATCGGGATCGATAGCCGCGGCTGCCGCCCCCGGCTCCGCCCCGGTGCCGGACTTGACCCCGGCGGCGGGCTCCGCCCCGGGCGAGGGCACGGGCACGACCTTGGCCTCGGGCTCGCTCGCCGCCCCGGGGACGGACTCGGGCTCCGGCGCCGAGGCCGCCGCGAGCCCGGAAGCGGGCGCAGCATCGTGCTCACCGCCCGACGGAGGCACGGCGTCGGGTGCCTGCTCGGACTCGTGCCCGGCGTCGGGCTCGGGCTCGGGCTCGGAAACGGCCGGGGACTCCGCCCTCGGTGCCGGCACCGAGGGCGGGTCCGTGCGCGGGTCCGTACGCGGGGCGGGCTGCGGATCCGGCCGGGGCGCGGGAGCCGATGTCTGCGCCTCGGCCGGTCCGGGCGTCCCCGCCCGGTGCTCGTCCTTCGCCGCGCCGGGCGTCTCGCCCTCCACCGGTACCGCCGTCATGCCGTACACCGCCTTGCTCGTGCCGTTCTGGATGAGCCGTCAGTCTCCCTGTGGCATATGCGCAGGTGATGCGCGCCGGATGACCAATTGGTCACAATCCGTCCGGCCGGGCCCGGGCCGGACCCGTCATCAAACGGTCATCAAACGATCACGGTCCCCTCATGAGCGCCCCGAAGGATCGGTTTTCCCCCCGCACCACGCACCACCCGAGAACCGGACACCGCTCATGCACCCCAGCACCCCCGTGCCCCCGGCCCCGTCGCGGCGGCGCCTGCTCGCCGGTGGCGGCGCCGTGTTCCTCACCGCGACCGCCGCCTCCCTGCTGGCCGCCCGGCCCGGCGGTTCCGGACCGGGCGACGACGAGCGCGGCCGGAAGGCGGCACTGCCGGGGGCTTCGCCCACCGCCTCTCCCGCTTCCGGATGGATGCCCGGGGTGGCGAAGATGCCGCTGGAGCGCAACTTCGTCCACGGCGACCGCGATGCTCAGCGCGGGCTCGTGCTCCACGTCCAGGAGGGCGAGGGGTCCTTGCACGAGCGGTTCAACACCCCGGGGATCAAGACCTCCTCGCACTTCTGGGTCTCCCGGGACGGGGAGACGGAGCAGTACGTGTCCGTCCTGGACCGGGCCTGGGCGCAGGTGGACGGCAACGGGTCCTGGGCCTCGGTCGAGACCTCCGGTTTCGCCACCCGGCCGCTCACCGAGGCACAAGTGGACGCCGTCGCCCGGATCTACGCCTGGGGCGCCGCCTCGCACGGCTGGCCGCCGGCGGTCAGCGAGCACCCGGACCAGCCGGGGCTGGGCATCCACGCCATGGGCGGCACCGCGTGGGGCGGGCACGACTGCCCGGGCACCCTCCGCTCCGGCGGGCGCGCCGAGATCATCCGCCGGGTGCACGAACTTCTACCCGGCGGCGGGTGACCCAGTCAGCCGGTCAGCCGGTCAGCCGGTCAGCGAGGGTCTTCGCGGGCGGGCCCAGCACGATGGTGTAGTGGTTGCAGTCCGGCACCTGCTCGGTGTCGAGCACCGGGGTCCGCCCGGCCCAGTGGGACACCAGTGCGTCCGGGAGGAAGCCGGGGGTCTCGTCCGCCAGGCCCCGAGGGGCGTACACCAGCCGGGTGGGCACGGTCAGGGACAGCAGGTCGGCGCCGAAGTCGGCCGCCGAGGCGAGGAGTTCGCGGGTGTCCGCGCGGACGGCCGCTTCCTGGACCCGAGAGCGGACGGCGCCGTCGGGGCCCTGGCCGGTGGCGTCGTAGCGGACGTACCGCTCGATGTCCTCGTTCCAGTACGGGCCGAGCGCGGGATGGGCGCGGAAGAAGTCCAGGTACGCCTCCTCGTGCGGGAAGCTCATGCGCAGCCGGGCGAGCGCCGGGCCGAGCGTGGCCTCGGTCACCGCATCGGGGTCGGCGCCCTCGGGCAGCGGCAACGGCAGGCCGCCGTCGATGAGGAGCAGCCGGCCGAAGAGCCCGGGGCGGCGCACGGCCGCGCGCAGGGCCACGTAGGCGCCCATGGAGTGGCCGGCCAGGGCGACGGGACGGCCGTCGCCGAACCGCTCGGCGGCGGCGCACAGATCGGCGGCGTGCCCGTCGATGCCGTGGCCCTCCGGGGCGGCCGGGCTGTGGCCGCGGCCGCGCAGGTCGAGGGCGAACAGGCTCCAGTCGGCGGGGAGTTCGCGGGCGAGGCCGCGGAAGGCCATCCCGGACGCGGAGACCCCGTGCACGGCGACGGCGGTGCGCGGCCCCGTTCCGAAGCGCAGGACGCGCAAGGCGCCGCCGGTGACGGGGAGTTCGAGCTCGCGCGGTTCCGTGCGGTTCATCGGGAAGTCCTCTCCGTGGGTGCCGGGTGGATCTTACGCACGGGGGTGCCGCGGCGCGAGACGGCCGGGTGGCGCCGGTGGCCGGACGGACGTGAAAACCCGGTGGGGCGGACCGCGCAGCGTGCTCAGGGCCGGGGAGGGCGGCCCTCCGAGTCGGTGGGCGGGTGCAGGGTTCGCAGGGCCGAGCGGTGGGAGACCCAGCCCAGGAGGTGGAGCCGTTCCTCGTCGAGGACGGGGAGGCCGTCGCCCTCGCTCTCGGCGAGCAGGGGCAGTGCCTCCTGGAGGGACTGGCCGGTGAGCAGGGCCGGCGGGTGGTCGCGTAGCTCCTCGACGGGCGTGTTCTCGGAGAGTCCTCCGTGCAGGGCCCGGGAGAGGGCGGGCGCCCCGACCGTACCCGCGTAGTGGCCGTGCCGGTCGACGAGCGGGAGGCGGTCGGCGCCCGCCTCGATCATCACGGTCATCGCCTCGCGCAGGCCGGTGCCGGGTGCGAGCGCGGGCGGGGGTGGTCCCATGGCGGTCCGGACCTCGACCGCTGCCGGGCCGGTCAGGTCCAGGTCGACCCCGCGGCGGCGGAGTTTGGCCGTGTAGACGGTGTCCCGGCTGAGCGCGTGGCTGACTCCGGTGGCGACGGCGACGGCGGCCATCAGCGGCAGGATGATGCCGTACTCGCCGGTCAGCTCGTAGATGATGACGACGGCGGTGATCGGCGCGCGGGCCGAACCGGCGAAGACCGCGCCCATCCCGATGACCGCGTAGGTCATGGCCGAACCGGTGACTCCGGGTGCGAGGTGGTCCATCGTCTGCCCGAAGGCGCTGCCGAGCATGGCTCCGATGAAGAGGCTGGGGGCGAAGACGCCTCCCGAGCCGCCGATGCCGATGGTGACGCTGCACGCGATGATCTTGCCGACGAGCAGGACGAGCAGGAATCCGATCGCGTACCCGCCCACCGCGGCCTTGCCGAGGACCGGGTAGCCGACCCCGTACATCTCGGGCAGTGCGAGCAGGATCGCGCCCAGCACGATGCCGCCGGCGGCCGGGCGCAGCCACTCCGGGCCGTGCCAGACGGAGTCGCAGAGGTCTTCCACCCCGTAGAGCACCTTGCTGAAGAGCACCCCGACGACCCCGGCCACCGCGCCGAGCAGGACGTAGAGGGCGTACGCGGCCAGGTGGCCGGCGTTCACCGGTGCGAGGTCCAGGAACCTTTCGTCGCCGAGGATTTCGCGTCCGATCACGCTGGCGGTGACGGCCGAGACGGCGACCAGGCCGAAGGCGCGGGCCGTGAAATCGCGCAGGATCAGTTCCATCGCGAAGAACACCCCGGCCAGGGGTGCGTTGAAGGTGGCGGCGATGCCACCGGCCGCGCCGCAGGCGACCAGCAGCCGCATCCGTTCCTCGCGGACCCGCAGGAGGGCTCCGGCGGTGGAGCCGAGGGCGGCCCCGATCTGGACGATGGGCCCTTCGCGGCCCACGGAACCGCCGCCGCCGATGCACAGCGCGGACGCGAGCGATTTCACCACGGCGACCCGGGGCGGGATCCGGCCGCCCTGGCGGGCGACCGCGTACATCACCTCGGGGACGCCGTGGCCGCGCGCCTCCTTGGCGTAGCGGTAGACGAGCGGTCCGTAGAGCGCGCCCGCGACCACGGGCGCGAGGAGGACGAAGTACGGTCCGAGCCAGGGCACGTAGGGGTTGTCGGCGTGCCCGGCGGAGGAGTAGTCGTCGTGGCCGGACAGCGCCCGGGTGAAGACCTCGATCAGCCAGCGGAAGCCCACCGCGCCCAGCCCCGACCCGGCGCCCACGAGGATCGCGGGCAGCAGCATCGCGGCCTGGGTGCGGTTCAGCGCGTCCCGTGCCCCCTCCGCCGAGAACGGACCCATCGCCACTCCTCAGGAACCGATCCACTGCCGATCGCGCGCCCCGGCCCCTGACCACGATCCCCCGGACCCCCATCCAACGGCCCGCCCCCGGCCGGGGGCGGGAGGCGGGCCGGTGGTACACCCGCCCGGCGTAGGGGCCGTCGCGGGTCCGTCCGGAGGTTGGTGCGGCGCCTGGCCGAAGGCCGACCCCTGTCCGTTCCCGCTCCCGTACAGTCCGTGCTGCTGCCGCCCCGGCGGGCGGGAACGGACCCCGGCCGGCGGACGGTGGAGCGGACGGACGGCCGATCAGACGAACGTGCGGACAGGGGAACAGCGATGGCCATCGAAGCCGGTCCCGTGGGGCGCCCCGGTCTCCCGGTCCCCGAGCTGGATCCCTCCGTCGTGGAGCGGTGGAGCGCGGGGGGAGGCCGGCTCGTCGAGCTGCTGGCCGAGGTGTGCGGACGGCTCGGCGGGGTCGGCGCCTTCCGGCTCGGGGACGACGGCCCGGCAGGACGGCCGACCGTGCTGGTCACCGGTCCGGAGGCGATCCAGCACGTACTGGCCCTGCATCCCCGGCGCTACGTCAAACGCTCGCACCGCGCCCGGCTGCTGGTCGGCGACGGCGTGCTCTCCGCTACCGGTGAGGCGTGGAAACGCCAACGGCGGCTCCTGCAGTCCCAGTTCACGGGTACGGGCATGCGCCGCTATGAGCAGCGGATCGCCGGGGCCGCCCGGACCGCCGCCGGGCGCTGGGCCGCGTACGAGCGCACCGGGGAGGTCTTCGACGTCGGCGAGGAGATGCGGCGCTTCGCCCTCGACACCATCTGGCGCTCGCTGACCGGCCATCCACTGGACGAGGACACCGACCGCGAACTGGGCTCCGTCGCGGCCGTGGTGGCGGCGCTGCCGACGCTGCCCGCCGATTCCGCCGACGCCGGGGAGGCGGTCGCCGCGGATCTGGCCAGGATCGACGCCGTGGCCCGGCAGGCCATCGCCGCCGCCCGCCGGGGGTCCGCGGGCCCCGACGGGCCGGGGCTGCTCCACCTGCTGGTGGAGGCGTCCGCCGAGCGGCCCGAGTACACCGACCGGCTGATCCGCGACGAGCTGGTCACCCTGCTGGTCGCGGGACACGAGACCACGGCCACCACGCTGACCTGGCTGTACCTGCTCCTCGACCGCAATCCGGAGGCCCGCGCGTGGGCCCTCGCGGCGGGCGGCGAGGGCTCGGCCGAGCGCCGGGAGGCGATCCAGGCCCTGATCAGCGAGACCTTGCGGCTGTACCCGTCCGCCTGGATCCTGCCCCGGCACGCCGTCGAGGACGACGTCCTGGGGGGCTACTTCGTCGAGGCGGGCACCGACGTGGTCGTCTGCCCCTACCTCGCGCACCGCGACCCGGTGCTGTGGCCCGACCCCGAGCGCTTCGATCCGCGGCGCTTCACAGCAGCGGGCGGCCGGCCGTCCGTCCCCGGCGCGTACGTGCCCTTCGGCATCGGCCCCCGCGCCTGTCTCGGGCTGCAGTTCGCGCTGCGCGAGTCGACGCTGTTGCTGGAGCACCTGCTGCCGCACCGCGGGCCGGTCTTCCGCTCCGTTCCGGAGGCGGCCGCCTACAGCATCACGGTCCGGCCGGACGGCCCGACACCGGCCACGCTCACAGCTCACCCAGACCGAGGGCGGTGAGGAACCCCGCCACGGTCACCAGACCGGTGGCGAGGTGGGCGTTCTCCTGGGCCTCCGGGAGCATGGTGTCGGCGATCATCGCGAGGATCGCACCGGCGGCGAAGGCCGTGACCGCCGCGAGGGCCTCCGGCGGGGCGTCACCGAGCAGGGCGTTGCCGAGCAGCGCGGCCACACCGCTGAGCAGGGCGATGCCACCCCAGAGTCCGAAGACGTACCGGCGTCCGCGGCCGGCCGTGCGCATGCCGGCGGCGCTGGCCATGCCTTCGGGGATGTTGCTGATGAACACGGCGCCGATCGTGGCCAGTCCGACGGATCCCCCGCCGAGCAGGCTGGCGCCGATCACCACGGACTCGGGCACCCCGTCGAGCACGGCTCCCATCGCGATGGCGCTGCCGGAGCCGGGCTGCTGGTCCTCGGAGGGCTGGTGGCCGCCCGAGCGTTTGCGGTGCCGGCCGCCGCGCCGGGCCAGCAGGGCGTTGCCCGCGCTGTACACGGCCGCGCCGGCGGCCGTACCGAGCGCGGTCGGCAGCAGGCCGCCCGTGTCCTGGGCCTCGGCGATCAGATCGTAGGAGACCGCCGCGATCAGCACGCCCGAGCCGAACGCCATGATCAGGGCGATCAGCCTGCGCGGTACCGCGAAGAAGGTGCCGATGGCCGCGCCGGCCAGCAGGGCGCTGCCTGCGAGGAGCCCCCAGGCTCCGGCCGCGAGTGCGTCGTACAAGCTGCGCTTCCTTCCCCTGGCGCCGTGATCGGCGACGGCATCATTGTTCCCCCTTGCCGCCTTGCGGCCCGGCGGGACGGGCCGGAAGGCGGCAAGGGGCCGGGCACGAGCGGTGTGCCGTTCCCGGAGCCGGCTTCCGGTGTCTCAGGCCCTGCGGACGCGGCGGCGCGCGGCGGCCAGGACACCCGCGACGAGCAGCAGGCCCGCGGCGGTGCCGGCGAGGCCCGCGCGGAGCCCCTCGGGGACGTACGCGCACGCCAGCCGGTCGGCGCCGCCGGATCCCAGGGGGACGCCGAGCAGGCCCTGGTACGAGACCGGGGGGCGGGCCGGGCCGCCGTCGACCGAGCAGCTCCAGCCGGGGGACGGCGTGGTGGCGAGCACCGCCGTGCCGGTGGAGCCCGCGGGGAGCCGGGCCTCGACGGTGTGTCCGCCGGCCGTGACGTGGGTGGCCCCGCCCGCCTTCAGCCCGGCCACGGCCGCGTCGAAGGCGGCCTGGTCCAGGCAGCCGAGCGCGTCGGACGGCAGGACCTGGCCGTCTTGCGCGGTGCGCACGGAGAAGGTGAAGCGGCCGTCGGCCGCCGCCGTGCCCAGTTCCCTGACCGGGGCGCTGACCGCGGGAGGCCTGCCGGAGAAGCTCTCGTGCCGGCGGCTGTCGTCGGCCCGGGCGGTCGCGGAGAGGTCGGGCGCGTGGAGGAAGGCGCGGGCTCCGGGGGCGCACCGTCCCGTGAACGCGGTCCAGCTTTCGGGGCCCCAGCCCTCGGCCCGGGGCAGGGCGAAGCCCGGCCCGGCCGCTCCCGATGCGGGTGCGGCCGCCCCTGCGGGGGCGGTCTGTCCGTCGCCGCGGGTGAGCTCGGGGACGGTGTAGATCCTGGCGCCGAGCGCGGCTTGGCGCCGGGCCCAGACGGAGCCCGCGGGAGCCCCGTAGGGCTGGTCGCTGCCCGGTGTCCGGAGGGTGACCAGGGGCGGGGCGGGCAGGGTGCGGACGGTGACACCGTCCTCGCCGGCCGGTTCGAGGACGGTGCCGACGCCGAGCAGGGCCTGCAGCACCGGGTCTCCCGCGGGCCACAGGTGGCGGCCGCCCATGGCCTGGCCCAGGCCGAGGCCGCGCAGTGCGCGCGCGGTCTCCGCGCTCACGTAGCTGCTGTAGTAGGCGCCGCCCTGGCCGCCGACCAGCATCGCGTCGTTGTTGGTGACGAAGACGCCGGGTCCGGCGTCGGCCCGGGTGGCGGGCCAGTTCCGGTGCGCCTCCAGGGCCTGGCGCGCGTTCTTGCCGAGTTCGGTCATGGTCTGGGCGCGTACGGGGCCGCGCCGGCGGGGGTCGTCGGCGACGGAGTTCCCGTAGACGGAGTACACGGTGCCGGCGAAGACCGAGACGGCCAGCAGCGCCATCACGCCGATGCGGGCGGGGCGGCGCAGTCCGCGCGCGTAGAACAGCAGCAGGACCGTGGTGACGGCGCCGCCGATCAGGACGCCGGTGAGGGCGTGCTCGTTGACCGGCGGGAGGTCCTGGGCGGCCGTGACGAGCACGGCCAGCAGGCCGGCACCGCCGAGCAGGGCCCGGGGCCGGGGCATGTGGGCGAGGCAGATCCAGGCGGCCATCGTCAGCATGCCGCTGAGCACGAAGGATTCGCGGAAGGGGGCGCCGTGCGGGAGGGCCCCGCCCTGCCAGATCTTGGCGGTGGGGGTGAGGACGAAGGAGACCCCGGTCAGCAGCAGGAGCGAGCACCAGGCGAGGCGTTCGCGGCCGCGCACCTTCGACTGGAAGGGCAGGGTCAGGACGAGGAGGAGGACGAGCACCCCCGCGTAGACGTTCGGCGCGGGGCTGACGGGGTGGGTGCCCGGTATGAGCATCGAGAGGAGGGTCAGCGGATCGGTGTCCACGCTGACCACGTACAGCTCGGTGGGCTGGGCCCGCAGGTTGGCGTAGGCGCACACCAGGATGGCGGGGGCGGCGAGGAGCAGTCCGGTGCCGGTCATGGTGGCGGCCCGCCACAGCGCCCGGCCGCGGGTGCGCCGGTCGGCGTCGGCGAGCAGGAGCCGTACGAGGAAGACGAGCGCGGCGGCCATGGTTGCCATGGCGGCGGTGTAGAAGTTGGCGAACCAGCACAGGGCGACGAGGTGGCTGCCGAGGACCCAGCGGCGGCCGGTCAGACACCAGTCGGCGGCTATCCCGAGCAGGGGTATCGCGACCAGGCCCCAGGTCCACATCGGGACGACGGTGCCCTCGGCGACTCCCCAGCCGCAGACGGCGTAGCCGACGGAGAGCAGGGCGCGCAGCCAGGGCGAGCCGGGGCGCAGGCGCCCCAGGTACACGGTCATCAGCGCGGCGGCGAGGCCCATGCTGCAGAGGCTGACGAGGTAGACGGAGAGTTCCGCGTGCTGGCGGGGCAGGAGGCCGGCGAGCAGGGAGAACGGATTGGAGAGATAGGTGAAGAAGTCGCCGAGGAATCCGACGCCGTACCCGCTCTGCCAGTTGAAGAGCAGATCTCCCTGGGCGCTGCCGTGCTGGAGGTCCCAGAGGTGGGTGTGGAAGGGGACGTATTGGTGGCGCAGGTCGTTGTCGGCGCGCGGAACGGGCCCGAAAGGGTAGACCCCGCGCGTGGCGAGACCGATGCTGTAAGCCGCCATGGATATGAGCGCGGCCATGAAGGCCGAAAGGAATGCGATATTCCGCTTGACCCCGCCCACCTGGGACGCGACCTCTCTGCGGCCTCTCGCGGAGAGTGGTTTTCCGGCAGGCGAAAGCGACGTGGCGGTCATGTGTGGGAAACCCTCGTGCGTGACTAATCGGCCACGGACAGGCCGCCGATTCCCGCACCCTATGTACACCGCCGAAGAATTTACGCACGCGACGCAACAAATATGATCGCAATCACGGGAAGGTCCGGTCCAAGCAGGATAAAAAATGGACAATCGCCAACTTTTCGATCGCCCTGCGGCCACCCGCCCCCGGCCTGCCCTCGGGACAGGGTGCCGGAACCGCCGGATCCCGTAGGCTCGTCGGATGGCAAAGTACTTCGACGTACACCCCGACAACCCCCAGCCCCGAGCGATCGGCAGCATCGCCGACGGCATCCGCGCCGGAGGCCTCGTCGCCTATCCGACGGACTCCTGCTACGCGCTGGGCGCCCAGCTGGGCAACCGTGAGGGTGTGGACCGGATCCGGTCCATCCGGCAGCTCGACGACCGCCACCACTTCACCCTGGTGTGCGAGAACTTCGCGCAGCTCGGCCAGTTCGTCACCATCGACAACGACGTCTTCCGCGCGATCAAGGCGTCCACCCCCGGCAGCTACACCTTCATCCTTCCGGCGACGAAGGAAGTGCCGCGCCAGCTCCAGCACCCGAAGAAGAAGACCGTGGGCGTGCGCATCCCCGACCACGTCGTGGTGCAGGCGCTGCTGGCCGAGCTGGGCGAGCCGCTGCTGTCGAGCACGCTGCTCCTGCCCGACGAGGCGGAGCCGATGACGCAGGGCTGGGAGATCAAGGACCGGCTCGACCACGTCCTGGACATGGTGGTCGACTCGGGCGACTGCGGGACGCTGCCGACGACGGTCATCGACTTCTCCAGCGGCGAGGCCGAGATCGTCCGGCGGGGCGCGGGGGACACCACCCGCTTCGAGTAGCGGCCGGCGTCGGGCGGCGCGAAGGCAGGGCCGCAAAGGCAGGGCCTCCCCGCCGCCCGACGGCGCATCAGGTGCGCGGGTGCAGGACGGGCTTGAGGCCGTAGTCGAGCTCGGAGCCGTCCACGAGGAGGGCTTCCACCGTTCGGGTGACCGGATCGATGTCCGCCACCATCCCGTCACCCGAATAGCGGGGATAGCCGGAGGCGCCGTTCTGGCCGGTCGGTGCGACGACGGCGGAGCGGACGGCGTCGTCGGCCGACCCCTCCACCACGTGCTCGGGCACCAGCAGGATCTCGAAGGTCTGCGGTTCGGTACTCATCCCCCGACGCTAACCGGCTCCCGCGGATCATGCCCTCCGGCGCCGCCGTCGATGAGCCCCTGGAGCCCGGGGGCGTACAGGTCCGCCAGCCGTCCGGGCGGGGTACGGGTACCCGCGCCGTCGGGCCGGTGCAGACTCAGCGTCGCCCCCAGACCCAGCAGCTGGCCCGCGATCAGCTCGGCACGCAGCTCCCGGTCGGCGCCTTGGAGACGGTCGGCGAGGCGGGCGGTGACCTGTTCGCGGAACCGCTCCCGCAGCAGGGTGCGCTCGTCGTCGATGCCCAGGGAGAACACCACCCGCAGCAGCGGGTCCCCGCGGAGCTCGTCGCGCAGCCGGACCGTGGTCAGGACGAGGTGGCGGCCCAGTACGGCGGGCTCCGCCGCGAACAGGGCGTCGGCGGCCGGCTGGAAGTCGGCGACCGTGTTGAACAGCCCCTCCTTGCTGCCGAACCGCTTCACGATCAGCGAGGGGCTGACCCCGGCGTCGGCCGCGATGCCGCGCAGGGTGACCTCTGCGTAGGGCCGCAGGGTGAAGGCCCTGCGGGCGGCGCGCACGATGGCGTCGCGGCCGGACTCCTCGGCGGTGCTCATGTGCCCTCCCGGAGCGCGGACGCGGACCTGGTCACCCCGACCGTACCGGCCTGCGCGGACCCCGCCGGCCTGCCGGCGGGCAGACACAGGGCCGCCGCCAGCGCGGCGAGCGCGGCTCCGGCCGCGATCAGGAAGACCAGCAGGTACGCGTGCAGGGTGGGGACGCTGCGCCCGCCCGCCAGGAACGTGACCTGGGCGAGCACGGCCGCGACCACGGCGCTGCAGCAGGCCTGGCCCACGGAGCGCATCAGGGTGTTGAGGCCGTTCGCGGCGCCCGTCTCGGTCACGGGGACGGCCCGCATGACGAGCGCGGGCAGCGCCGAGTAGGCGAGGGCGGTACCGCAGGCGACCACCGTGGCGCCGGCCACGATCAGCCAGAGGGCGTGGCTGGTGAAGAACCGGACGAGGTAGCCGACGGCCATGACCGCCGCTCCCAGGGCCAGCGCGGTCCGCGGGCCGTACGCGGCGGAGAGCCGCGCCGACACCGGGGACAGCGCGACCATGGCCAGGCCTCCGGGCAGCAGGCACAGCCCGCTCACCACGAGGGAGGCGCCGAGCCCGTACCCGGTGCTCTTCGGCTCCTGCACCAGCTGGGCGGTGACCAGGGAGTTCGCGTAGAAGGCGAAGCCGACGAGCAGGGCCGCGAGGTTGGTGAGCAGGACGGCGGGGCGCGCCGAGACGCGCAGGTCGACCATCGGGGAGGCGGTGCGCAGCTCATGGCGCCCCCAGAGGGCCCCGGTGACCAGGGCGGTGGCCAACAGTGCGAGGGTGCGGGGCGCGGTCCAGCCCCAGTCCGCGCCCTGGGTGATGGCGAGGAGCAGGGCCACGAGGGTGGTGGCGAGGCCGAGGGTGCCCGGTACGTCGAACCGGCCCGCGGTGCGCGTCGGGGACTCGGGGACGGTCCACAGGACGAGGAGGACGTCCAGCAGGCCGAGGGCGGCCGAGGCCCAGAACATGGTGTGCCAGTCGAAGTTGTCGACGACGAGGGCCGCAACCGGGAGGCCGATCGCGGCGCCGATCCCGAGGGTGGAGCTCATGAGGGCGATGGACGGCAGGACGCGTTCCGCCGGGAGTTCGTCGCGGATGATGCTGATGCCGAGCGGGATGACGGCGAGCGCGGTGCCCTGGAGGGCGCGTCCCGTGATCAGGACGGCGATGTCGGAGGTGGCCGCGCACAGCACGGATCCGGCGGTCAGGACGACGAGCGAGGCGAGGAGCACGCGGCGCTTGCCGTACATGTCGCCGACCCGGCCGAGCACGGGGGTGCAGACGGCGCCGGTGAGCAGGGTGACGGTGACGAGCCAGCCCGCGGCGGCGCGGCTGCTGCCCGTCAGGTCGGGGATGTGCGGCAGCAGGGGGACGACCAGGGTCTGCATGACGGCCACGATCGCCCCGCAGAACGCGAGGACGGCCACCATCGGACGAGGGCCGGGGCGGCGGCGGGGGCGGAAGCGGGGGTGCGTCTTGGTGGGCATACGGCTCCGGACACTGGTCCGACGGAAGGGGTGCACATGCGTTCACCCCCAGGGTAAACGCGCGTGCACCCCCGTGTCCGCCCCTCCGGGGCAACGGATTCCGGCCGTTTCGCGCGGAACCGCCCGGCCGACGCCTACGGGCGGGCCGCACCCTCCGGCGGCCCGGCCTGCCCGGCCCCGGGGGCCGAGGGGTGGCGCAGCAGGCCGCGCGCCCAGCGTTCGTTGAGACCTGCGAGGAAGCCGATGGCTCCCCAGAAGAACCAGGTCTTGACCAGGGCCCCGTGCCCGTCGGCGGAGAGCGGGCCGGGCCCGCACAGTGCGGCCGGGGTGGCCGGCGGGGTGAGGAGGGTGAGGATCCCGCCGGCGACCAGGAGGTAGAGGGCGGTGGCCAGGAACCAGCCCACCACCACCCGGTACCAGCCCTCTTGGCGCAACGCACGGGACAGCTGGACCGGGTCCGAGAGCTGGACCGGGTCCGAGAGCTGGACCGGGTCCGGCAGCCCGACCGGGTCCACGCCGGGCCCGGTCCCGCCCGGGCGGGACCGGATCAGCTGCCGGGGATCGCGCAGCCGGACGATCACGCTGAAGACCGCGCCCGTGGCGCCGCCGGCGAAGCACACCAGTGCCCCGGCCAGGGCCAGCTGCTCCTGGCAGCCGAGGCTCACGCCGAAGAGCCGGGGCACCCACTCCCCCAGGGCGAAGACCAGGAGCAGGATCACCGGGCTGAGGACGATTCCGCAGGTCAAGCCGGTGTTCAGGCCGCGCGCCGCCGCCGTGGCCGTATCGGCTTCCAGTCGCGCTCCGGCCAGCGCTACGGCCGTCTCCAGCCGGGCCACGTCCGCCCCCTGGGCCACGGCGCGCAGGGCGCGGAGCAGTTCGTCGGTGACCGCGGTGCGCGTCCGCCGTTCGAAGGCCCGCTGCGCGGCCGTGTGCAGGCCGTCGAGGCGGAGCATGAGCTCCGGTTCGGCACACCACAGTTCCCGCAGCCGTTCCGGATCGATGCCGGGCACCTCTTCCAGTGCCCGTATCTCCCCGTCGGCCGCGCCGTCGAACCACTCGCGCGCATCGCGCAGCATCGGCTCCCCCTCTTCGCACAGCAGTTGTACTCGCCTTCGCCGCGCGAGGATAGCCGCAGGCCCGGCGGAGCGCCGCCGTCAGTCCGCCGGGCGGGCCTGCTCCGGGGGCGGGCTCCCGTCGCGGCCGAACGTGCGGAAGAGGGCGTGGAGCAGGACCGCGGTGAGCGTGCCCGCCACCACCCCGCTGCCCAGGACGGTCCGGGCCCAGGTGGGGAACCCCTGGTAGAGGTCGGGGGCCACCACCGGCAGCAGTCCGGCGGTGAGGGCCAGCGCGATCACGGTGGAGCCCCCGCCGGCGCCGGGCGCGGTCCGCCCGAGCATGTCGACGCCCATCACCGCGATGATCCCGTAGATCACCAGGGCGGATCCGCCCACGACGGGTGCGGGGATCGCGGCGAGCAGCCGGGACACGGGTGCCAGCAGGCCGACGGCGATGAGCAGCACGCCCGCGCCGGCGGTCACGAAGCGGCTGCGGACCCCGGTGAGCCGTCCGATGCCGATGTTCTCGGCGCTCGTGACCATCAGCGAGGTGCCGAACAGCCCGCCGAACACGGAGATCAGGGCGTCGGCCCGGGCCACCCGGGGGACATCGCGTCCGGGGTCGCTCTCGCGCCCCACGGTCTCGCTGTTCAGGACGGTCTGCCCGGTGATCTCCGCGAGGGTGGTCAGGCTGAAGACGAGCAGGGGCAGCGCGGCGAGCAGGTCGAACTGCGGTGCGCCGTACGGGAGGAGGTGCGGCAGGGTCAGGCCCCCGCCGGCCCCGCCCACGGGCGCGAGGTGGCCGAGGCCGGTCGTGAGCGCGATGAGGGTGCCCGCGCCCATGCCGAGGAGCACGGCGGTCTGCCGCCAGATCCCGCGCAGCACCATGAGGAACAGCACGGTGCAGCCGATGGTGGCGCCGGCCAGTACGACGGCCGAGGGCGCGGCGTACCCGGGGCTCCCGGGGCGGCCGGTGACCAGCTGGGCGGCGACCCGGATCATGGCGATCCCGATGAGCAGCACGGTGGTGCCCATGACCAGCGGCGGGAAGAGCCGGACGACCTTCGCGTAGAAGGGCAGTACGGCGAAGAGCAGCGCCGCGGCGAGGAGCACCGAGCCGGTCGCGGTCGCGGGGCCGTGGTCCTTGGCTATCTGAAGGAAGAGGGCGGTGGCCGCCCCGCCGGGGAGCATGACGAACGGCAGCCGGGCCCCGAACCGCCACACCCCGAGGGACTGGAGCAGGGTGCCTACGCCGCAGAGCACGAGGGTGGCGCTGAGCAGGGAGGCGGTGTGCGCGGCGTCGAGGCCGAGGGCCTGGCCGGTCAGGAACGTGGTGGAGACGGGCGCGGCCACCATGGCCAGGACGTGCTGCGCGGACAGCGGGGCCAGCCGGCGCAGCGGCAGCCTCTCGTCCACCGGGCTGACCGGGCTGACCGGGCTCACGGGGGCCGCGGGCTCCGTGGCCTTCCCGGGCTTCGTGTCCTTCGTGGAGGCGGCGCTCATCGGGCGGCCTCTCTGTCCAGCCAGGGCAGCTCTTCGGCGGTGTAACGGTAGGCGCGGAAGACCGCGTTGGGCTCGGACGGGAACAGGCCGCGGACCTCGGACTCCTGGTAGGCGCCGAAGTGCGGGACGACGTACTCCCAGCAGAGGTAGCCCTCGGGGGTCACCTCGAAGAGGCGGCCGGACGGGGAGTCGGTGACGAGGGTGTTGCCGCCGGCGAGCCGCTGGGCGCTGCCCATGAAGGGGGCGAAGAAGGCCTCGCGGGCGGGGTCGTGGTACTCCCAGACGACCTTGCCCGAGGAGCGCTCGACCTCGATGACGCGGGAGTAGGGGACGTCCGATCCGGGCCGGAAGACTCCGTTGTCGAACACCAGCACCCGGCCGTCGGCGAGTTCGGTGGGGGCGTGCTGCTGGGAGACGACTCCGGGTTCGGTGCGCCAGAGGATCTCGCCGGTCTCCCGGCTGATGACGACCACGGCGGAGACGCTGCGCAGGCTGGCGAGGACGTTCCCGTCGGCGAGCGGTACGACGCTGTTGATCAGCGGCCAGTGCTCCCGGGCGTAGTCGGGGTGCAGGGCGTATTCGGCCCGGTCGAGGTGTTCTGCCGCGTTCCACGACCAGCGTACGGAGCCGTCGGCGTCGACCTCCTTGATGGTGTCGGCCCATACCGTGCCGTCGGCCGCCTCCGAACCGGGGACTCCCCCGAGCACGCCCGCCGCGTCGGAGCCCCGCAGGGGTTCGAGCGCGGTGTAGAGCACACGGCCGCCGCCGAGGTGGTGGGCGTCGTGGTGCTGGAGGGGATCGCGGTGTTCGCGCAGGACGGTGCCGTCGGGGGCGGCTTCGAGCATCACGCCGCCGCGGTACTTGTGCCACATCGGGAAGAGCGCCTCCTGCCCGGGGAGCACGCCGCTGTAGGCGAGGTTGCCGTTGGCGAGTATCCGGGCGTGCCGGCCGGGGCGGTAGGGCAGCCGCCACTCGTGGACCACCTCGCCGTGGATGTCGATCAGGTACACCTCGCCGGTGCCGGTGAGCGGGGCGAAGAGGGTGTACCCGCCTTCCGAGGCCGCGGGGTCGAGGGCGATGAGACCCGTGCCGCGGCGGCGGCGGAAGTTCTGGTCGACCGGGGGCATGCTGTCCTCCTGCGGAGCGTGAAACTTTGTTTGATGCGAGCAATCTCCTTTGAAGTTAGCGGTGCATTGTTGCGGCACTGTGAAGGGAGTGCGAAGCCCGCGGCCGGGTGCGGGAAGATGATCGTCAGAGGCGTGAACGACGAGCGGGGTGCGGGGTGGGCGGCCAGGTGGAAGAGGAGACCTCCGAGCGGCGGATCGGTGCGGGCATCCGCAGGCGGCGCAGGGCCCTGGACCTCACCCTCGCCGAGGTGGCGGCGCGCAGCGGGCTGTCCTCGCCCTTCCTCAGCCAGATCGAGAACGACCGGGCCCGCCCCAGCATGCGCTCGCTCCAGCGGGTGGCGGACGCCCTGGACACCACGGCCGTGCAGCTGCTGGCCGCCGGGGAGACCCCGCGGCGCGTGGACATCGTGCGGGCCGACGCCGATCCGGGGCTCGACTCCGGCTTCGGGCCCGGCTCCGGGACGGATGCGACGGCCCGGGTCCGTCCGCTCGTACGCGGCCAGCACCAGATGCACGCGCTGGAGTTCACCGGGGACCATGACGCGGAGCGTGCGTTCCGGCACCGCAACGACGAGCTGATGTACGTGGCCGACGGCTCGGCCGAGGTCGAGGCCGACGGGCGGACCCACCGCCTGGGCCGCGGCGACACGCTGTACCTCACGGGCGGGGTGGAGCACCGCTGGCGGGCGCTGGAGGCGGGCACCCGGGTGCTGCTCGTCGCCGTCGCCGACCACGTCGAGGCCGTCGTGGACCCCCGGAGCTGACCGGGGGCCGCGCACGGGTACGGCGGTACGTCAGTCCGTGGGTACCTTGCGCAGGGACTGGTGCACGGACCAGGCCACCGAGACCAGGGGCACCGCCACCACCGCCCCCACGATCCCGGCCGCGATGGCTCCCGCGACCACCGACAGGGCCACCACCATCGGGTGCAGGCGCACCGCCCAGCTCATCACCAGGGGATGCAGCAGGTGTCCTTCGATCTGGCCGATGACCACGATGAGCGCGACCACCAGTGCGGCCACGAGCGGCCCCTGGGTGGCGAGCGCGACCACGGCTGCCACGCCGAGGGCGACCGGGGAGCCGATGAGCGGGACGAAGGCGGCGACGAACTCCAGCAGGGCCAGCGGAACCGCCAGCGGGACACCGAGGAGGTAGAGCGCGATGCCCACGAGGACGGCGTTGGTCGCGGCCACGAGCACGATGCCGTGGGTGTAGCCCGTGAAGGTCCGCCACGCGGCGCGTCCGCCCACGGCCATCCGGTCCCTTGCGCCTTCGGGAAGCTGTGAGCAGAACCAGTTCCACTGCCGGTCGCCCGAATAGGTGAAGAAGACCGAGCAGAACAGCCCGAGGGCCGCCACGGTGAACACCGCAACGACCCGTCCCGCACCGCTGAGCGCCGTGCTCAGCAGGGTGGAGCGGTGGCTGGAGAGGTAGTCGCCGATCTTCGACTGGGCATCGCTCAGGACGTGCGAGTCGAGCCGCAGCGGCGGACCCCGGAGCCAGTCCTGGATGCGGTCCAGCCCGACCCGGAACTCCTTCACCAGCGCCGGCCATTCGCCCGCGACGGCCTCGCCGACCAGCGCGAGGGCGCCGAGCACCACGATCAGACTGCCGATCAGTGCGCAGGCGACGGCGAGGCCGCGGGGCATCACCCGGGCCAGCAGACCGGCCGGCGGGCGCAGCATGGCCGCCGCGACCAGGCCCAGGAAGAGGGCGAGGGCGATCTCGTGGAACCGCCCCAGGACGGCGAAGACCGCGTACGCCGCCGCGCCGACGACCAGCAGCCGCCAGGCGTACCCGGCGGCTGTCCGCAGGGCCGGGGCCACCGGGGTCGCCGTCCGTGCGGCGGCCGGCGACCCCGCACGCGCCGGGGTACGGGCGGGGCCGGGCCGGCCTTCACCGCGGGGCCGGCCGCCGGGCGGGAGCCGCCGGGCGGGCCGCGTCACGAGTCGCCTGGTCATGTGCGGCCGCACCTCCGGGGTGTGTTGGTCCCCTCGGGCTATCACCCCGGCGGCGGCCGCCCCGTGCGCCGCGCAGCGCGTTCGCCCGAAGGCTTCATCCGCGCTGGGCCGAAGGAGCAGGCCCGGGCGTTGCCCCTCCTTCGGCGAGTGCGCTGGTCACAGGGGGTTTCCCGAAGCGAGCCGCCGACGGGCGACGGGAAACACGTCGACCCGGGTGCCCGCCGGGGACAGGCTCCAGGTGTCAGCACGGAGCAAGACCCGAGGGGACACCCACCATGCGCAAGATGATCCGCGGCGCCGCCGCGTTCGCCACCGCCGCAGCAGCCGTCGTCGCACTCAGCGGAGCCGCCGGGGCGTCCGGCGCGCAGCCGGCCGACACGTGGGCCGGGTGCCCGGACGGGGCGGTCTGCATCTACCCGCAGAACCAGAACCCCGCCGTCAGCCCGAGCCACGTCTTCTACAGCTACGGGGCGCACAACCTCAGCAACCAGTTCGGCAACCACTGGGTGCTCAACAACCAGTACGGCGGGGCCTCCGCACGCCTGTGCAGCGGCTCCAACGGGGCCAACTGCGGCAACCCCATCGCCCAGGGCACCGGGGTCTACGCCGACCTCGGGCCGATCAACTCGATCACCCTCAACCGCTAACGGCGCACAGCCGACCGCGCACCGCGAACGGGCGGGACAGCCCGTTCGGCACTCGCAAGGGCGTTCCGGATTCCGGCCCCCGGCCGGGCTCCGGAACGCCGCCGCTTCACGCCGCACCGCACGAACGGCCGGTCGGCCGTCAGACCCCCGCGATAGCCTGGGCACCTGCCTCTCACAGCCTGGGCGCACATTGCCATGGGGGACGTCTTGGGGGATCCGGACCGCGCGAGCGGGACCGCGGCGGGCTTTCCCGCCCAGTTGAGAAGGCTGCGCGTGGAGCGCGGCCTGTCCTTGGGCGACCTCGCCCGCCGGACGCACTACAGCAAGGGTTATCTCAGCAAGATCGAGACCGGCGCGAAGCCGGTCACCCTCGAGGTAGCCCGCAGCTGCGACCGGGTCCTCGGGGCAGAGGGCGAACTCCTGCGGCTGGTACCGGAGAACGAGGGGTCCGGGCCGCCCCCGGCGACCGGGGCCCGCGCCGAGCGGGCCGGACCCCACCCCGCGCAGGCCGGTCCGCCGCACCCGCGCGGTCCGCAGTCGGACGGCGCGTGCCCCTACCGCGGCCTGTCGGCGTTCACCCCGCAGGACGCCCGGTGGTTCTTCGGCCGGGAGCGGGCCACGGCCGCCCTCGTCGAGCGGGTCCACGACCGGCTCGGGCACGGCCCGTTGCTCCTCGTCGCCCGTTCGGGCGCGGGCAAGTCCTCCCTGCTCAGCGCGGGTCTGGTACCGGCCCTGCGGCGCGGCGGCCTCCCTGTGGCGGGGTCCGACGGCTGGCCGGTCGTCAGGTTCACCCCCACCGCGCACCCGCTGCGCGAGCTCCTCGAAGCCACCGTCAAAGCGGTGGGGGGCGACCTCGGCGTCAACCCGGAGCAGTTGGGCGCCCACCCGGAACGACTGCTCGAATCCGTGCACCGGCTGACGAGCGGAGACGGACCGGCCGGGCCCGCCCCCGGAGCGGACGGCCCCTCCCCCGGAGCGGCCGGGGGCCGGCTCCCGGCCGTGCGGCCGGTGCTGCTGGTCGACCAGTTCGAAGAGCTGTTCACCCTCTGCTCCGACGAGGAGGAGCGCCGCGCCTTCGTACGGGTGCTCCTCGCCCTGGCCACCGCTCGGCCGGCGGCGACGCCCGGCGGCGGACCCGACCCCGCCGTCGTCGTGCTCGGTGTGCGGGCCGACTTCTCCGGGCAGTGCCTGGACCTGCCGGAGCTGGCCGCCGTGTTCAGCGAGGGGCTGTTCGTCCTGCCCCCGATGTCCGTGGCGGAGCTGCGCGAAGCGATCACGCACCCCGCGGAGCTCTCCGGGCTCGTACTGGAGCCCGGGCTGGTCCCCCTGCTGCTGCGGGACGCGGGCGTACGGGACCCCGGTGCCGGTGATCCCAGGGCCGGTGATCCCGGAGCCGGTGACCCCGGAGCCGGTGATCCCGTGCCGCGCCCCGGCGGCGGTCCGGACGCCTGGCCCGGAGAGGCTCCCGCCAGCGCCCTGCCCCTGATGTCTCACGCGCTGATGGCCACCTGGCAGCGGCGCGAGGGATCCACGCTCACCGTCGCGGGGTACGAGTACGCCGGCGGGATCCAGGGCGCCGTGGCACGCAGCGCCGAGCAGGTGTTCGCCCGGCTGGACCCGGCCGGGCAGCGGACGGTCCGGCGGCTCCTCGTGCGGCTGGTGCACATCGCGGACGGTACGGGGCCCACCCGGCGCCGGATGGGCCGCACCGCCCTGCTGGCGGGACAGGCCGACCCGGTGCGGGCCGCGGCCGCGCTCGACGCCTTCGTCCGGGCCCGGCTGATCAGCGCGGACAGCGAGACGGTCGAGATCACCCACGAGGCCCTGCTGCACGCCTGGCCCCGGCTGCGCGGCTGGATCCATGCCGACCGGGCCGGGCTGCTCGTCCACCAGCAGCTGGCCCAGGCCGCCGACGAATGGGTGCGCGAGGCCCGCGACCCGTCGATGCTCTACCGCGGCAGCCGCCTCGCCACCGCCCGCACCTGGGCGGAGGAGCTGGACGGCCGCAGCCGGCTGGGCCCCCGGGAGACGGCGTTCCTCGACGCGAGCCGGGCCGCCGAGGAGGCGCGGAGCCGTCAGGACCGGCTCCGCGTCCGGCTGCACCAGCGGATGCTGGCCACGCTCGTCGTCCTGCTCCTGCTGGCGCTGACCGCCGGCGGGGTGGCCTACCAGCAGCGCGCGGGGGCGCTCGGGCAGGAGCGGACCGCCCGTTCCCAGGCGCTGGCCGCGCGGTCGCTGTCCCTGTCCGCCGGACAGCCCGAGGCCTCGATGCTGCTCGCCGGAGAGGCCTACCGGGCCGAGCCGACGCCCGAGGCCCGCGGCGCCCTGCTCAGCACCCAGGCGCAGCCCTTCCTGGCCCGGCTCGGCGGGCACGGCGGGCCGGTCAACGCGGTGGCCTTCGCCCCGGACGGCCGGCTGCTGGCGACCGGCGGCTCCGACGGGAAGGTGCTGCTGCGGCGGGTGGCCGACCGGAGCACGGTCGCCGCCTTCACCGCGCCCGGCCGGGTGCGCGCCGTGGCCTTCAGCCCCGACGGGCGGACCCTGGCGGCCGGTTCCACCGACGGCCCGGTCCGGCTGTGGCCCCTCGGTTCCGGCGGCGGCCCCGTGTCGGTGCTGCCCCCGAGCACGGCGGGCGCCCGGGCGGTGGCCTTCGCCCCCGACGGGGACACCCTGGCCGTGGCCGCCGCCGACGGGACCATCCAGTTGCGGGACACGGCCGGGGACCACTCCGAGCGGGCCGTCCTGACCGGGCACACCGCGCGGGTCAACACCCTGGCGTACGCCCCGGACGGCCGGAGCCTCGTATCGGCCGGCGCCGACGGGACCGTGCGGTTGTGGGACACGCGGCGGGCGGAGCCGGCCGGCGTCCTGGAGGGGCACACCGGGGAGGTGCTGGGCGCGGCCTTCGCACCGGACGGCCGTACGGTCGCCACCGGCGGGGTCGACCGTACGGTGCGGCTGTGGGACGTCGGCGGGCGGCGGGCGGCCGCGACGCTGACCGGGCACAGCGACGACGTCAACTCCGTGGCCTACACCCCGGACGGCACCACCGTCATCAGCGGGGGCGGCGACGGCACCACCCGGCTGTGGGACGTCCGGGGCGGCCGGCTCACGGCGACGCTCGCCGGTCACACCGACTACGTGCTCGCCGTCTCCGTGGATCCGGCGGGATCGGTGCTCGCCACCGCCGCGTTCGACCAGTCCGTCGTCCTCTGGGACCTGCGGGGGTCCGTGCTGACGGCGCGCCCGTTCACCGAGGTGTGGCACGCCGCGTACAGCCCCGACGGGAAGCTCCTCGCGACGGCCGGCGCCGATCACACGGTGCAGGTGTGGGACGTGGCCGGGCGGCGGGTTCAAGCCACTTTCACCGGACATGCCGAGACGGTGTTCTCGGTGGCCTTCGCCCCCGACGGACGCACCCTCGCCTCGGCCGGCGCCGACGGCACCGTACGCCTCTGGGACACCACCGCGCACGCTCCGCTCGCCACCCTCACGGGGCACGGCGGGACGGTGTTCTCGGTGGCCTTCGCCCCCGACGGACGGACCCTCGCCTCGGCCGGCGCCGACGGCACCGTACGCCTCTGGGACACCGCCACGCGCGCCCCGCTCGCCACCCTCACCGGGCACACCGACTTCGCCAACGACGTGGTCTTCAGCCCCGACGGCCGGACCCTGGCCAGCGCCGGGGACGACCTGACCGTCCGGCTGTGGGACGTGGCCGGGCGCCGCCCGCTCGCCGCGCTCGGCGGGCACGCGGGTGCGGTACGGGCCGTCGCGTTCGGCCCGGACGGGCGGACCCTGGCGAGCAGCGGCAACGACGGCACCGTACGGCTGTGGGACACGGAGCAGCGGCGCGTCACCGCGGTACTGACCGGGCACACCGGTTCGGCGCGGGGCATCGCCTTCTCCCCCGACGGGCGGACCCTGGCGAGCAGCGGCAACGACCGTACGGTGCGCCTGTGGGACGTCCCCGGACACCGGCTGCGGGCCGTGCTGTCGGGCCACACCAACGCGGTGTGGGGGGTCGCCTTCTCCCCCGACGGGCGGACCCTGGCGAGCAGCAGCAACGACGGCACCGTACGGCTGTGGAACCCGGATCCCGGCGCCCGGCTGGCGGAGATCTGCCGGACGGTGGGCCGCCTCGGGCCGCGCGAACGGCAGGCGCTCGCGCCCGGTCTGCCCGTGCGGGCTCCGCGGGGCGGCTGCTGAGCCGTCAGGGTTTCCTCCGGGGTTTCCCGTTGCCCGTTCGGGTGGTGCCCCGTCCGCCCCTCGACGGGGCGCCGCGGCGGCCGACAGGCTGATCCACGGATCCGGATCCGGATCCGGGCCCCGATCCGGGTCCGGGTCCCGCCGTCAAGTGCCTTGTCGGCGCCCGCGCTTCACCCCCCGCCCCACCGCGTGAAACGAGGTCTCCACCGTGCTGCGCCGAACTGGTCTCATCGGAACGCTCCTCGCGCTCCTGGCCGTACTCCTCTGCACCCCCGCAGGCCCGGCGTCCGCCGACGAAGGCTGCCGGGTCCTGGCCCCCGGCGCCTCGGCGGCGGCCGAGCGGGCCGTCGCCGCCGCCTGCGAACAGGTGGGAAAGGGGGTCTGGTACACCTGGGGCGGTGGTCACGGCCCGGGGCCCGGTGCCACGTACGGGCAGGTGGACCCCACCGATCCGGCGAGCGAGCACGATCCCGAACGGCTCGGCTTCGACTGCTCGGGTTTCGTCCGCTACGCCTACGCGCAGGCGGCCGGCTCGGACCTGCTCGACGGGGTGGCCAGTGCGCAGTACTACACGCACCGCGCGGCCACCCGCTTCACCGCCGCCCAGGGGCTCGCCCCGCTGCTCCCCGGCGACCTGCTGGTGTGGGGGACCTCCCGCGACCTGCACCACATCGCCCTCTACCTCGGGGCGGGCAAGATCGTGGAGGCCCGGCAGTCCGGCACCAAACTGATGGTCAGTGAGGTCACCGACGCCCGGCTGTCGAACGGCTATTACGGGGCGGTCCGCGTGGACACCGGCCCGGTCACCGGTCAGGTGTTCCAGACCTGGGGCACCGGCGTGTGGACCAAGGAGCAGCCCGCGACGGGGGCCGCGCGGGTCTACGCCCTCCCCGGGCCGACGACCGTCCGCATCTCCTGCCAGAAGCACGCGGAGTCGGTGACCTCGGACGGCTACACCAATGACGCCTGGTCCTATCTTCCGGACTACCGGGCCTGGATGACGAACATTTACGTCCGCGGGGCGGCTTGGCTGGAAAACGTTCCCACCTGTCGTTGATCATCCGTAAGGTCGGAAACGATCCGCAAACCCCCCAAGCCGGCCGACCCGGCCCATTTCGAGGAGCAACGTGCGCCCGTCTGCGTACCCGTCGTACCTGCCGTACCCGTCGTCCCCGTCCACCCGGTCCGCGCTCCCCCGCTCACGGCGGCTGGCCGTCGGCGCCGCCCTGCTCGCCGTCGTGGCCGGCGGTACGCTGCCCGCCACCGCCGCCCACGCGGCGAGCGCGCCCGGCTCCGTCGCCCAGGCTCCCGTCCAGCCGGTGGCCGCGCCCGATCTGGAGGCGCTGACGCAGGCCTTGCGCAATACGACGGCGGCCGGAGCCCCCGGGGCGATGGCCCGCTTCACCGGTCCGGACGGGGTCAAGAGCCGGGTGGAGGGCGTGCGCGACCGGGAGACGGGCGCGGCGATGGACCCGCGGGCCCGCTTCCGCATCGGCAGCGTCACCAAGACGTTCTCCTCGGTCGTCCTCCTCCAACTGGTGGACGAGGGACGGATCGAGCTGGACCGGCCGGTCAACTCCTACCTTCCGGGCCTGCTGCCCGACGACCGGATCACGGTGCGCCACCTGCTCACCCACCGGAGCGGTCTGGCGGACTACACGAACGCGATGTTCGAGCACACCGTGCCCGGCTTCGAGGCGGTCCGGAACAAGGTGTTCACGTACAAGGAGCTCGTCGGCCTCTCGCTCGCCGAGCCGAGGACCACCGAGCCCGGGGTGGCGTACAAGTACTCGAACACCAACTTCGTGGTGGTGGGGATGCTGATCGAGAAGGCCACCGGAAAGCCGGTGGCCAAGGAGTACGAGCGGCGCATCATCAAGCCCCTCAAGCTGAAGAACACCTCCTACGTCCACCCCGGCACGGCCATCAAGGGCCTGCACGCCAACGGCTACCTGCACCCGGACGAGGCCGGCGCCCCGCTGGTCGACTCCACCGAACAGACCGTCTCCTGGGCGCAGTCCGCGGGCGCGATGATCTCCAGCGCGGCCGACCTCAGCACCTTCATGTCCTCCCTGCTCGGCGGGAAGCTGCTGCGTCCCGGCACGCTGGACGCCATGATCACCGTGACCCCGACCGACACCACGAACACCCGGTTCTACGGGCTGGGCCTGCGCCGCTACGACCTCTCGTGCGGTGTGCAGGTCTACGGGCACACGGGCACGGTGCAGGGCTTCTACACCTACGCCTTCACCACCCGGGACGGCAAGCGGTCCCTGTCCACCATGGCGAACACCTCCAACCGGGGCCAGGCCAACACCGCCCTCGGCGGCACGCTGGAGGCCGCCTTCTGCGGCAAGGCTCCGGCCGCCGGCCCGGCCACGGCCACGGCGCGCGGTTTCGCGTTCGCCCCGGCCGCTGCCCCGGCGGAGGCGGACCTCCCCGAGAACCGCTGACGGCGATTCCCGGACACGGGTCGGCTCCCGCCCCTTGGCTTGGGGGCGGGAGCCCGGAAAGCTGAACTCCGCATTCCCGCACGGGCGTTGCCCGTGTGACCGATGAGGAGGACACGATGGCCGACGCACCGCCCGTGAAGCGTTCCCGCAGGGGGCCGGGCCGGCGGGCCCGCCGGATGCTCGCCGCCACCGCGGGGGCCGCGACGCTGGTCCTCGCGGTCCCCGGGGTCGCGTACGCGGCCCCGCCCCCGGCCCTGCCCGCCAACGCGGACGGGCTGGAGCAGAGCTTCCAGCCGGCCTACGACTACGACCGGGACGGCTGTTACTCCAGCCCGGCCATCGGCCCCGACGGCACCCTCAACGGGGGCCTGAAGATGGGCGGCGACGTCAACGGCCAGTGCCGCGACCTCTCCGACCTGAACAACACCAACGGCTACTCCCGCGCGAAGTGCAACAACGGCTGGTGCGCCGTCATGTACGCCCTCTACTTCGAGAAGGACCAGGTCTCGCTCGGCCCCGGCAGCGCCGGGCACCGGCACGACTGGGAGCACGTCGTGGTGTGGATCCAGAACAACCAGGTCGGCTACGTCTCCACTTCGGAGCACGGGAACTTCAAGGTCCACGCCGCCTCGCAGATCCGGTTCGACGGCACGCACCCGAAGATCGTCTATCACAAGGACGGGATCAGCACGCACTGCTTCCGTGCCGCGAACTCCAACGACGAGCCGCCGGAGAACCACAAGGGCACCTGGCAGTACCCCGCGCTGGTCGGCTGGAACGGCTACCCCGCCGGGCTGCGCGACAAGCTGAGCCAGGCCGATTTCGGCAGCGCCCTGCTCGGGATCAAGGACGGCCAGTTCAACGGCCACCTGGCCAAGGCCAAACCGGCCGGGATCCCCTTCGACCCCAACGCGTGACGGCCCCGGGACCTGCGGAAGGGCGCCCGGTGACGGCCCCGGGACCCGCTAGAGGGCGACCGGAAGGGCCCGGATAAGGTCGTCGCGGGACCGGCGCCGCCCCGCCGCCCCAGCTTCGCACCTGCCCGGCCGACGGCCGCCCTGCCCGGAAACCTGCCGCCATGAGTACCGCGCTCCACCCTGCCCAGTCCCCCGACGCCTCCGGCTCCTCCGGGGCCGCCGCCCCCGAGCCGCCCCGCCGGCGGGCGATCGGCGGCCGGGCACCGGCCCGGCCGACGGCCGCCGCCGCGATCCACAGCATCAGCGCCGCCACGGTGGTGCTGCTGTGGCTCGTGGCGATCGGAGCCATGATCCACGAGCCGATCCTCATCCCCCCGCTGGCCGCCAGCGCCGCCCTCGTGCACAGCGCGCCCACGCTGCCGCTGGCGCAGCCGCGCGGGGTGGTCATAGGCCACATGGTCGGGGCGGCCGTCGGCTACGGGGTGCTGGCCGTGGCCGGAAGCAGCGCCTGGGGGGCCGCCGTGGCCGCCGGTGTGACGCTGGCGCTGGTCATGGCCGCGCGCACCCCGCATTCACCCGCCTGCGCCACCGCCGTGGTGGTCGTGCTCCAGACCCCGGTGGCGGCCCGGTTCGTCCCGCTGCTGTTCGGATCGACCGTGCTGATCGTGCTGACCGGGTACGCGGCCTCCCGGGTGCGCCGCAAGGCGCCGAGGTACCCCGCGTACTGGTGGTGACCGTACGTCGCCACGGGCCGGGGTTCGAGATGCGCTCCCGGCGTACTGCTGGTTCGCTGAAGGACGCCCGGCGTCCCCCCACAGCGCCCAGGAGTGAACATGAGTGCAGGCGAGTCCCACGGCCGGTCCCGGCAGCTGCGCGACAAGGCGCAGGAACTGGACGAGGCCGCCACCCGCTCGACCGACCCGGACGAGAGCCGGCGGCTGCGGGACAAGGCGCGCCGCCTGCGTGAGCAGAGCGAGCAGGAGCGCGTCATCGACGACCCGGGGATGGACCTGCGGTAGCCCCGTAGCGGGCCGGCTACGGGGCTGCCGGCCTACTGACCTGCGGACCTACGGGGCCACGGCCGCCGCGGGGGCCTCGTCGAGCTCCCATGCGTGGCGCTTGAACTCGCGGACGAAGTCGGCGTGGTCCTCCCACTGGCGGGCGATGCCGCGCAGCACGTCCCAGTGGTGCTCCACCGCCTGGTCGATGACCCGGCGGACCGTCGGCTCGGCCGTCTCCCGCTGCGCGATGAGGCCCTTGGCGACCGAGGCCTCCAGTGCCGCGTTGCGCAGGGCGCGCAGGGCGCGGGAGGTGTCGTCCATCCCGAAGCCGTTCTCGCTGCCCGTCTCCTCGGCGAAGAGCGGGGTGAGCCGCGCCTCGATGAAGGCGGTGATCCGCTCGAAGTGGCGTACGTCCATCGGGGGCTCCATCTCGGGTCGCTGCGCTGTCCGGCGCGAACCGGGCCCGCACCGGCGATCATTATCCCGCAGCCGGGCACCCGCTCCGCTCCGGGGGTGGGGGCACTAATCTGGCGTGCATGGACGAGCTGGACGGCGTGGAGGTCATCGCGTTCGCCGATGCCGGGGCCTTCGAGGACTGGCTGGCCGGGCACCACACCCGGCACGAGGGCGTGTGGGTCAGGCTGGCGAAGAAGTCGTCGGGGATCCCTTCGGTCTCCTCGGACGAGCTGGTCGACATCGGGCTGTGCTACGGCTGGATCTCCGGGCAGCGCCGGTCCCTGGACGAGCGCCACTACCTCCAGAAGTACGTGCCCCGCAGGCCCCGGAGCCTGTGGTCGCAGGTCAATGTCGACAAGGTGACCGAGCTGACGGCCCTGGGGCGGATGCGCGAACCGGGCCTCGCCGAGGTGCGCAGGGCGCAGGAGGACGGCCGCTGGGCGGGGGCCTACGCCTCCCAGCGGGCGGCGGAGGTGCCGGCCGACGTCACGGCGGCCCTGGCGGAGGATCCGGCGGCCCGGGCGGCCTTCGAGGCCCTGGACCGGACCGGGCGCTACCTCGTCGTTCTGCCCCTCCTCCAGGCCCTCACCCCGGAGACCCGGCGGGCCCGCCTGGAGCAGGCCGTACGTCTCCTGGCGCGGGGTTCCGCCGGCTGAGAGGGGTGCGCGGCTCAGGCCTTCGGGCGCACCTCCCGGCCCCGACCGCGGCCGTCCACCCGGACGAGCAGCGGCCGGAGGTTTCCGTAGGAGAAGGTCACCTCCGTCGCGTCGGACGAGACCACGTCCAGCCCGTCGAGGAACAGCCGTTCCGGCGAGGGCGGCCCCTGGGTCTCCGCGCACTGGTGCAGCCAGGCCGCGGGCGCGTGCGCGAGGGTGAATGCCCGCAGGGTGTCGAGCCCTTCGAGGATGCGCCGGATCCGCGCCGCGGCCTCGTCGAGACCGGCGGCCTCTGCGTCGAAGGGATCTGCCCCGGCCCCGTCGGGACCGATCCTCACCTCGCACGAGGTGTCCCCGTCTGCTGAGGCCGGTACCGGACGACTCGCGGTGGCATCGCCCTCCTCCGACGGATCCCGGGCCGCGGACCCGGGCCCGGCCGCCGGGGCTACCAGCGCAGCGGGAGGCGGCTCACGCCGTGCATCAGGGTGCCCGGCAGCCAGGCCCGCGGGCCGGCTTGCGGGTCCTCGGCCAGGTCGGGGAAGCGTTCGAGCAGGGAACGGATGGCGATGCGGCCCTCCATGCGCGCCAGCGGGGCGCCGATGCAGAAGTGGAGTCCGTGGCCGAAGGCCAGGTGGCCCTGCGGGGCGCGGCCGATGTCGAAGACCCCGGGGTCCGCGAAACGGGCGGGGTCGCGGTCGGCGCCGCTCAGGGAGACGAACACGGTGGCCCCGGCCGGGATGATGGTGCCGCCCACGTCGAGGGGTTCGCGGGCGAAGCGGTACGTGGTGTGCTGCACGGGGCCGTCGTAGCGGAGCATCTCCTCGACCGCTCCGTCGATCAGCCCGTCCGGGTCGGCTCGCAGTGCGGCCAGTTGGGCGGGGTGCGCGAGCAGGGCCCGTACGCCGTTGGAGATCAGGTTGACGGTGGTCTCGTGGCCCGCGATCAGCAACAGGAAGGCCATCCCGATGACCTCGTCGGGGGACAGGGAGTCCCCGTCCTCGTCGCTGGTGCGGATCAGCGCGCTGAGCAGGTCCTCGCCGGGGTCCTTGGACTTGGCCCCGATGAGCTCCACCAGGTAGGCCCCCATCATCTGGTTCGCGGTGCTGTTCGCTTCGGGCGAGGTGGGGGAGACGATCTCGTTGGACCAGTACCGGAACCTGGCCCGGTCGAGGTCGGGGACGCCGAGCAGCTCGCAGATGACGGTCATCGGCAGCGGGAACGCCAGCGTCTCGATCAGGTCGCCGCCGCGCTCGGGCCGGGCGGCCATCGCGTCGAGCAGTTCGTCGGTGATCTGCTGGATCCGCGCCCGCATGCCCTCCATCCGGCGCGCGGTGAACTCCCGTGACACCAGGCGTCGCAGCCGCGTGTGGTGCGGCGGGTCGGATTCCAGCATGTTGGAGTTCACGGCGCTGAGCTGGATGTCCGGAAAGTTGCCCGAAGCGCGCCAGTCCTTGGACAGCATCGGGTCGTTGAGCGCGCGGCGCGCCTCCTCGTGCCCGACGATCATCCAGGTCGGCACGGTGTCGCCGGCGTTGAGGATGATCTGGTGGACGGGCCCTTCCGCACGCATCCGCTCGTAGAACGCATACGGGTCGGCGTCGAACTCTTCCGCGCTGGCGCTGATGTCCACTACTGGCATCGGACCACGGTACGCCCCCAACCGGGGCCCGGTGGGGGCGGTTTCCGGACACTCCGGGACAAGACCCCGATCACGGTAGTCTGCGGCCTTCGCCAAACGAATAGAGGGGGACGGCCATGACGACCGCATGCGAGGTAGTCCGGACGACGGTGGAGGTCGTCACGCGGGACGGAGCCGCCGATGCCTATCTGGCCCGGCCCGACGGCGAAGGCCCGTACCCGGGGGTGCTGTTGTACGTGAACGCGCTCGGGATCCGTCCGCACGTCAAATCGGTGGCGGACCGGATCGCGGCGGCCGGTTACGTCGTGCTGATGCCCAACCTCTTCTACCGCCACGGGCGCGCACCGGTGTTCGAGCTTCCGGAGTTCGTGGACTTCGGCCGGCAGCCGGAGCTCTTCGACCGGGTCGGCCCGGTCCTCGATTCGCTGACCGCCGAGCTGGCGATGCGCGACGCCGAGGCCTATCTGGAGCGGCTCGCGGGCCTTCCGGAGGTGGCCGCCGGGCCGGTGGCGCTCACGGGGTACTGCCTGGGCGCCCGGCTGGCCCTGCTCACGGCGGGCACGTATCCCCAGCGGGTGGCGGCCGCGGCCGGTTTCCACGGCGGGTTCCTGGCCACGGACGCGCCGGACAGTCCGCACCTGGTGGCGCACCGGGTCACCGCCGAGCTGTACTTCGGCCACGCGGACCAGGACCCGTCCCTGCCGGCCGAGGAGATCGACCGGCTGGCGAAGGCCCTTTCGGCGGCGGGCGTCCGCCACCAAGCCGAGGTGTACGAGGGCGCGGCGCACGGCTACACGCTGGCCGACACGAGTTCCTACGACGCGGCTTCGGACGAGCGGCACTGGTCCGCGCTGTTCGCCCTGCTGGCCCGGACGTTCTGAGTTCCGCGGGCCCGGCGCACTGCCGGGCCCGCGGTGCAGCCCGCCTGCACCGTTCAGGTCTGCTGAAAGGAATGATCGAAAACAATCGATGGACCTGCGCAATCCCGCCGGGCGAGAGTAAGGGCATCCCACCGAGTCCCAACTCCCTTACCGGCAACGGAAAGCAGGCTTCCGCACATGCAGCTCCCGACCACAGATTTCGCCGCCGCACCCTACGTCTCGGGCGATCCGTACGCCGACTACCGCGGCGGCACCTTCGGCTTCTCCCACCTGACCGACCTCGCCGACCGGCGGCTCGGCGCGGGGGTCATCGCGGCCAACGACGAGTTCTTCGCCGAGCGGGAGAACCTCCTGCTGCGCACTCCGGCCGTCTTCGACGTGCACGACTACGGCAACAAGGGCAAGGTGATGGACGGTTGGGAGACCCGGCGCCGGCGCGGAGCCCGCGCGGACGAGCCGTTCCCGACGGACTCCGACCACGACTGGGCACTGATCCGCCTCGGCGCCCCCGGCGTCATCCGCGGGATCGTCGTCGACACCGCACACTTCCGCGGCAACCACCCGCAGCAGGTCAGCGTGTGGGCGGCGGCCTTCGAAGGGACGCCCTCGGCCGCCGAACTCCTCGAACGGGCGGACGCCTGGGAGGAGATCGTCCCCCGCACTCCCGTGTACGGCCACGCCGCGAACGGGTTCGCGGTCGACTCCGAGCGCCGCTGGACGCACCTGCGGGTCAACCAGCATCCCGACGGGGGCATCGCCCGCCTGCGGGTCCACGGCGAGGTGCTGCCCGCCCCCGAGTGGCTGGCCCTGCTCGGCGCGGTGGACGTGGCCTGCGTGGTCAACGGCGGGGTCGTGGAGGATGCCTCGGACGGCTTCTACTCCTCCCCCGGGAACACGATCATGCCGGGGCTGTCGCAGAAGCAGGACGACGGCTGGGAGACGCGCCGGCGCCGTGACAAGGGGAACGACTGGATCGCGTACCGGCTGGCCGGCCAGTGCGAGATCCGTGCGGTGGAGGTGGACACCGCGAACCTGAAGGGAAACGCGGCCGGCTGGGTGTCCCTGTCCGTCAAGAACGGCGCGGACGGCGCGTGGAAGCAGGTCCTCCCGCGCACCCGGCTGGAGCCCGACAGCCCGCACCGGCTGCCGCTCGCCGCACCGGTCCTGGCCACGCACGCCCGGATCGACGTCTACCCGGACGGCGGATTCGCCCGGCTGCGCCTGCACGGCCGCCTCACCGACGCCGGAGCCGCCGCCCTCACCGCCCGCGCGGCGCGTGCGGCGGGGGAAACGGGGATCTAGCTCTGACGCGGAAGGGCGGCGACTCCGGCAGCACGCCCGGAGCCGCCGCCCTTCGCGGCCCGATCGACTTGATCCGTCTGATCCGTCCGATCCGCCTGATCCGTCTGACTACTCGACGACGAGTTCCACGGGGATGTTGCCGCGCGTGGCCCGGGAGTAGGGGCAGACCTCGTGCGCCTGCTTGACCAGCAGGGTGCCGGTCTCCCCCAGCAGGGCCTCGGGGAGTTCCACGCGCAGGACGACGGCCAGCCCGAAGCCCGCGCCGTCCTTGCCGATGGAGACCTCCGCGGTCACCGAGACCTCACTGGTGTCGACCTTGGCCTGGCGGCCGACCAGCCCGAGGGCGCTGGCGAAGCAGGCGGCGTATCCGGCCGCGAAGAGCTGCTCGGGGTTGGTGCCCAGGCCGTTGCCGCCGAGGGCCGGCGGCATGGCCAGCGCCAGGTCGATCTGGCCGTCGGAGCTGACGGCGCGGCCTTCGCGGCCGTTGGCGGTGGCGACAGCGGTGTAGATCGCGTCCATCTCGGGGGTTCCTCTCAAGGGGCGGAGGCGGGGCCGCCGACCGGCGGCCTCGCTCCATCAATATGGCACACAATTAAGTTGTGCACAATTTAGTTGCCGACACGACACCCCGGGTACACTGGCCCCCATGACCGAGCAATCGACCGACGCCCTCCCCGACCAGGACTTCCTGCGCCTCGATGGCCAGATCTGCTTCGCGCTCGGCGCGGCGAACCGCGCCTTCGGCGGGCTCTACCGGGTCGTCCTGAAGGACCTCGGGCTGACCTACCCCCAGTACCTGGTGATGCTGGTGCTGTGGGAGCACGGCGAGCTGCCGGTCAAGCAGCTCGGACAGCACCTGCGGCTCGACTCGGGCACCCTCTCCCCGCTCCTCAAGCGGCTGGAGGCGGCCGGCCTGATCGTGCGCGAGCGCAGCGCGGCCGACGAACGGTCCGTGCACGTACGGCCCACCGAGGCCGGTACGGCGCTGCGCGCGCGAGCCGTCGAGGTGCCCCGGCGCATCGCGGCCGCGACCGGCTTCGAACTCTCCGAGGTCAAGGACCTCCAGGACCGCCTGCGGCGGCTCACCGCCGCCCTGGACGCGGCGGTTCCGCCGGAGTAGGGCGCCCGGCCCGTGCGGAGGAGGATCCGTGCGGGCGCCACAGGGGGTGCTCGCGCCGCGCCCAGTCGGCGGCCACCGAGCCCGTGCGCATACCGCGCCGGGCCTCCGGATCGCGGACGGCCATCATCACGTGGCCCCCGACGGCCGCGGCCATGGCGAGGGCCAGCCAGTCGTGCACGAAGGTGGCCCCGGTCCGCCAGGGCAGCGGGGTCAGCCCGGTGAACCACATCAGCAGACCGGTGCCGAGCATGACGAGGGCGGCCCCGGCGCTCCAGCTCGCGTAGAGCTTCTGCCCGGCGTTGAACTTGCCCGCCGGGCGCGCGGCCGGCCGGCGGTCGCGGCGCAGGGCGGCGCGCAGCCAGGTGCGGTCGTGCGGGCCGAAGCGGTTCAGCCGCCCCAGGTCCCCGCGGAAGGCCCGGGAGCCGAGCCCGAGCAGCACGGGGGCCGGGATCAGCAGTCCGGACCACTCGTGGACGGTGACCACGAGGTGGCGGCGGCCGACGAGTTCGGCCAGGGGCGGCAGGTAGAGGCAGGCCGCGCTCGCCAGGCACACCCCGGTCAGGGCGGCGGTGGCCAGGTGGACCAGCCGTACGGCGGGGGTGAACCGGGCGACGCGGGCGGGGTGTCCGGGCACGGCCTCTCCGGCGTGTCCGGCCGGGAGTTCAGACGGTCGGGGCATCGTCGCGTCCGTTCGACTTGCCGACCCAGGCGTCGACGTCGTAGCCGAGTTCCTCCCAGTAGCCGGGCCGGACGTCCCGGGTGAGGGTGATGCCCGACAGCCATTTCGCCGACTTGTAGAAGTACATGGGGGCCGCGTAGAGGCGGACCGGGCCGCCGTGGGCGTGACTCAGCGGCTTGTCCTGCATGTTCAGGGCGACCATGACGTCCTCGCGGCGGGCCTGCGGGAGCGTGAGGCTCTCGGTGTAGGTGCCGTCGAAGCAGGTGAACCGGATCGCGCGGGCCTCGGGGCGGACCCCGGCGGCGTCCAGCAGCCGGAAGAGCGGGACGCCCTCGAAGGGGGTCTCGGGGACCCGCCAGCCCGTCACGCACTGGACGTCGCGGACGATCCGGGTCAGCGGCAGGGCCCGCAGCGCGTCGAGGGTGTACGTGGCCGGGCGCTCGACCAGGCCGTCGACGGTCAGCCGGTAGTCGGCCGGGCCGCGCTCGGGGACCGAGGAGGCGACCGAGTAGTACCGGAACCCGCCGCCGCCCGGCAGCAGTCCGGTGAGCCCGGTGGGGTCCTTGCTCGCGGCCGCGCCCAGCACGGCGTCGAAGCCCGACTGGAGCTTCGGCGCGAGGGCCAGTCCGAGGGCGCCGAGCCCCACCATGCCGAGGACCAGCCGCCGGCCGACGGGGACACCACGGCCGTCGGGATCGTCAGCGGGGGCGGGGTCTGGGTCGGGATCGAGGTCCGGGCCGGGGTGCTGGTCTGTGCTCACACGGTGATTCGACCACCCGCGGCACCCCCGCGGCCAGGGTCCGCGCCCGCCCGTCAGAGTTCCGTAAGACGCGCGCGCAGGCCCGTACGGCAGTCCGGCCGGGCCCGCACACGGCGGGACCGGCCGGACTCCGGGGACCGGGCCCGGGAGGCGGGACTACGCGCCGCTGGCCTTGAGCATGTCCTCGCGCTCGACGAGCTTCACGCGCTCGCGGCCCTGCGGCTCGCCCAGCGCCTTCTCGGCGGCGTCGAGCTTGTACCAGCCCTCCCACGTCGTGAAGCGGACCTCCTTCTGCGCGAGGAAGGTCTCGACCGCCTCCGGCTCGGGAGCGGCCGGCGTCAGCAGGTTGCCGGCCGAGTGGTCGGCGAGCAGGCTGGCGACCGTCTCGTTCGCGTCGCCCTTGGTGTGGCCGATCAGGCCGATCGGGCCGCGGCGGATCCAGCCGGTGACGTACGTGGACGCCAGGTGCGCGCCGGCCTCGATGACGCGGCCGGCCTCGTCCGGAACCGTGCCGGAGTCGACGTCCCACGGCAGCTTGGGCAGCTCGTCGGAGAGGTAGCCGACGGCGCGGTAGACGGACTGGACGTCCCAGTCGGTGAAGGTGCCGGTGCCCTTGACGTTGCCGGTGCCGTCGAGTTCGGTGCGCTCGGTGCGCAGGCCCACGACCTTGCCGTCCTCGCCGAGGACCTCGGTGGGCGACTCGAAGAAGTGCAGGAAGAGCTTGTGCGGGCGCTCGCCTATGTCGCGGATCGCCCAGTTCTCCAGGGTCTTGGCGACCATGTCCGCCTGCTTGTTGGAGCGGCGGGTGGTGATCGAACCCTCGTCGTAGTCGATGTCCTCGGGGTTGACGATGACCTCGATGTTCGGCGAGTGGTCGAGCTCGCGCAGCTCCATCGGGCTGAACTTGGCCTGCGCGGGGCCGCGGCGGCCGAAGACGTGGACTTCGAGGGCCTTGTTGGCCTTGAGGCCGTCGAAGACGTTCGCCGGGATCTCGGTCGGCAGCAGCTCGTCGGCGGTCTTGGCGAGGATGCGGGCCACGTCGAGGGCGACGTTGCCGACGCCGAGGACGGCGACCTTCTCGGCCTCCAGCGGCCAGGTGCGCGGCACGTCGGGGTGGCCGTCGTACCAGGAGACGAAGTCGGCGGCGCCGTAGGAGCCGTCGAGGTCGACACCGGGGATGGTGAGCGCGCGGTCCGCGGTGGCGCCGGTGGAGAAGATCACGGCGTCGTAGAAGGAGCGCAGCTCGTCGAGGCTGATGTCGTTCGGGTAGTCGACGTTGCCGAAGAGGCGGACCTGCGGCTTGTCGAGCACCTGGTGCAGGGCGGTGATGATGCCCTTGATGCGGGGGTGGTCGGGAGCGACGCCGTAGCGGATCAGACCGAAGGGAGCCGGCATCCGTTCGAAGATGTCGATGGACACACCCGGCTCGACGGCCGCCTCGGACTTCAGCAGGGCGTCGGCGGCGTAGATGCCGGCGGGGCCGGCACCGACGATTGCTACCCGCAGGGGGCGAGGCATGGCTGGGTTCCCTTCGAACGGCGAAAGACTCGATCAAGAGGAACCCTAAGCTAAGGGCAGCCTAACTCGGCACCCACCCCCTGGTTATACCCCCATAAGAAAACCTTATGACGCCCCCAAGCCCTGATTGGAGTCGGCATGGGCCTCGCGAGCCGTGAGCTGCCCCTGAAGGAAGGCGTCGGTATCGGGTGAATACGGCCCGCCGTGGTCGAAGAGCAGCTCCGTGATGCGCCGCCATTCCGCGACGGCGGCGCGGGTGGCGGCGTCGGCGCTCTCCAGGTCGCCCGCGGCCTCCGCGGCGGCGGCCTCGGCGGCCTCGAGCGCCTCCTCGGCCTGGTGGTGGGTCAGGCCGACGGCCTGATCCCGTACCCGGGCGCGGGCCGCGCGCTCCGCGTCGGAGGGGACGTGCGGTTCGTTGGCGGCGTCGTCGGTCACGGCTGTTCTGCCTCTGCTTCCGGTTCCGGGGAGGGTGGGGGTGGTGCGGTTGGTGGCGATGGTGGGGATGGTGGGGATCTTCGTGGGCGGGCGTTGCGGGCGGATCCGGCCCGGGGTCACCAGGTTTCGGTGACGGTCACGGGGAACTCCTCGCGCGTACGAACCGTGACCGTGCCCGCATCCGTGCCCCCGTACACCTCGTGTCGCCAGGCCGCGAAGACCCGTACCACCCTGCGGGCATCGTCGCCGCGGCCCTTGCCCGCCGCGCGGGTGGTGAAGCTCACCTCCGCGAGGCCCCTCCCGCGCACCTTGCGGACGCGGACCTCGCCGATGCCGTCCGCGGAGACGAACGTGTCCTCGTCGGTGCGGTGCTCCGCGTAGTAGGCGACGAAGTCCCGCCTCATGTCGAACCACCCGGCCGCCCCGCAGGGACCCGCGCCATTGGTGGCGGGGCCGGGTCCGGAGGCGCCGTCCGTGGGCGGGTCGGGCGCGCCGGTGTCCTGATCGGTGGGCGGACCGGCGGGGCCGCCCGTCTCCTCGTCCGTCGGGGGACCGGCGTCACCCCCGGTCTCCCCGTCCGTGGGCGGGCCCGCGTATCCGCCCGTCTCCTCGTCGGTCGGGGGACCGGCGTATCCGTCCGTCTCCCCGTCCGTGGGCGGGCCCGCGTATCCGCCCGTCTGCTCCTCCGTCGGGACGTCGGGCGCGGCGGTGGACCCGCCCGGGCCCGCATCCGTGCCCTCCGCACCCTCCAGATCGCAGCGCTCCGGACCGGGCACCGCCACGGGAGCGGCCGGCCCGGCCGCCTCCCCGGCCCGTACGGTGCCACAGGCCGCGAGTCCGGCGCACAGGAGTACCGTCACCAGCCCGGCCAGGGCCGTCCGCCCGGTCCGGGATGCCGCAGTCGTCGTCATGTCATCTCCCCCTCGGCCATATAGAGGGCTCCGCGCGGGCCGCGGTTCCCTGCCGGGCCGCCGTTCCCGCAGGTCCGGGGGCGTGGTATCGCTGTGCCGCATGACGAACCCCCCGACTCCCCCGATCCCCCTCGTGGCGCGGCCCGTCCTCTTCCTCGACGTGGACGGCCCCCTCATCCCGTTCGGGTCCGCCCAGGCCTACCCGGTCTACGAGTCCCCCGGCGCGCCGGGCGGAGCCGGCCACAACCCCCTTCTCTCCCGGCTCGATCCCGCGCTCGGGCCGCGGCTCGCCGGTCTGCCGTGCGAGCTCGTCTGGGCCACGACCTGGATGGACGACGCCAACGCCTGCGTCGCTCCTCGGCTCGGGCTGCCGGACCTGCCGGTGGCGGACTGGCCCGAGCCCTCCGCCGCGGACCTCGTGAGCGGCACCCACTGGAAGACCGCCGGCCTCGTCGCGTGGGCCGCGGGCCGGGCGTTCGCCTGGGTCGACGACGAGATCGGCGACGCGGACCGCCGGTGGGTGGCCGCCCACCACCACGGCCCGGCCCTCCTGCACCGGGTCGACCCCCGGACCGGCCTCGGGGACGCCGACTTCGCCGTCCTGGAGGCATGGCTGCGCACCCACGGCGCGTGATCCCGGGCGGCAACGGGGGCCTGCGCCGGAGCCGCCCCCGACCCGGTCCGGAGCCGCCCCAGCCCGTCACCCGGCGTACGCCCGGCGAGCGTTCGCCGCCCGCCGGGCCAACGGGCCTGGCTTCGAGCCCCGTCCGGCATGGGTAGGCTTCCCGCGACACAGTGGGCTGCGGGGTTCGGGGTGGGGTCATGGGGCGTCAGATGCGCGTGCCCGGTGCGGTACTGGCGGCCGTGCTGCTGCTGGCCGTCGCCGGCTGTTCCGGAACGACGGGCGGGGCCGGGTCGGGTCCCGGCGACGATCCGAAGCCGGGCGGCGGCGCGCCTTCGGCTCCCGCCACCTCCGCCGCACCCGGCAAGTCCCCCGCTCCCGCCGACGGGAAGCCCCCCTCCGGCGACGTGCTCCCCGGCATGGTCGGCGTGTCCGTGGCCCGTACGCAGCTGGCCGCGCTGAAGGTGGCGCCGCCGGGAACCATGTCCGGCTACAGCCGGGACAAGTTCACGCATTGGGCGGAGCAGGGCGACAAGTGCGACACCCGCGAGGTCGTCCTCCAGCGGGACGGCGCGAACGTCACCCGGGACTCCCAGTGCAAGGCCGTGTCCGGCACGTGGAAGAGCCTGTACGACGAGGTGGTGGTCACCGAGGCCTCGAAGATGGACATCGACCACATGGTGCCCCTCGCCGAAGGCTGGCGCTCCGGTGCGGCCGGCTGGGACGCCGCGAAGCGCAAGGCCTTCGCGAACGATCTGACGCGCCCCCAACTGCTCGCGGTGACGGCCTCCTCGAACCGCTCGAAGGGCGACCAGAGCCCCGACCTGTGGCAGCCGCCGTCGAAGGCGTCCTGGTGCCAGTACGGGCGGGCCTGGACCACCGTCAAGTCCGTGTACGGCCTGACCGTCACCGAGCCCGAGAAGAAGATGCTCTCCACCATGCTCGACACCTGCGCGGGCTGACGCCGTTCACCCCAGGACGGCGATGCCCAGGGGACGCGAGCCCGCCGCGAGCCGGCGGCTGCTCCCGCTGTCGAGGTCCACGACCGTGATGCCGTTCCAGTAGCCGTCCCGGGTGTAGCCGCCGGTGACGTAGGCCGTCCGCCCGTCCCGGGACACGGCCACGTCCTCGTGCGGTCCGTCCAGCGGGTACACCCGCTCCGAGCCGTCGGGGGAACGGACCGTGAGGGAGGGCCCCTTGCCCTTGCCGGGTTCCACCGCCCCCGTGCCGACCACCAGCAGCCGGCCGTCCGCGGTGACCGCGGCCCCGTGCTGGTGGGTGTCGGCGGTCATCTTCTCCACGGTGGTGCGGCCCGTCCGCGGATCCACCACCGCGAGCCGCTCGCCCTCGAAGGGCAGGAGCAGCATCCCGTCGGCCGGCCGTACGGCGGCGTAGTGCGGTTTCAGCCAGGAGCCGAGGCCGCCCTCCGTCCCGTAGGGGGCGACCTCGATGCGGCGCGGCGCCGGTCCGGCAGGGCCCGCGGACCCGACCGGCACGACGGTGACGTCGAAGGAGTCGTGGCCGGTGACGTACACCTCCGAGCCGTCGCGCGAGACGTCCACGTCGAAGGGCCGCCGGCCCACCGGGACCACCATCGTGACCTCGCTCCCCGCCGTGTCGACCACCTCCAGGACACCGGTGGTCCCGGGTACGTTGACCCCGACGTACGCGTGCGCGCCGTCGGGCGAGAGCGCGATGCCCATGCCTCCGCCCCGGTACTCGCCGCCGGTCACCGGCCCGGTGCCGGTGGTGCGGTACGGGATCAGGGCCGTGCGGGTCCGCGTCTTCGTGTCCACGACGGCGACCCCCTCGGCCGTGGCCACCCAGGCCCGGCCGTCCGCGCCGACCGCCAGCCCGTACGGGGCCCTGCCCACCCGCACCGAGCCGACCGCACCGCGCTCGGGGTCCACGAAGGTGACCGTGTCGGCCCCGAAGTCGGCGACCAGCAGGGTGCCGCCCGGGGTGCTCGCGGCCGTCGGCAGCGGAGAGGCCGCCGAGGGGGCGGGGGCGGTGGGGGCGGCTGCCCGGGGTGCGCCGGGAGCGGAGCAGGCCCCCAGCAGCAGTGCTCCGGCGAGGGCCGCGAGGGCGGTACGGGATCCCCGTACGCGGCGGCGCGGGTGCGGGCGGTCGTGCTGCGGCATGGGCGTGGCCCCTCTCGGTTCCGGGGGCGGGGCCGGTGGTGCGCCCGCTCCCCCGTACCCATCCTCACCGCGCGGGGCCGCCCGACCGCTCGGCCCGGCGGCCGACAGCGGGGTCAGCCGATCGGTCGATGCGGAGGAGACGAACCGGAGGCGGACCGGAGACGGACCAGAGACGGGGCGGAGACGGACCTGAGGCGGACCGGGCCGCGGCTCAGCCCTCGTACTCCGTGAGGTCGATGCCGTGGAGGTTCAGGAGCGCGTGGGTCTCCGGGTGGTTGATGTCCTTCTCGGCGGCCATGCCGAGCTTGCGGATCACGTTCTCCGACTCGTCGTTGCCCGCGCGGTTGACGGCGACGACCCGGTCCAGACCCCGCTCCTGGAGGGCGAACTCCAGGGTGGCGTGCGCGGCCTCGGATCCGTAGCCCTGACCCCAGTAGGACCGGCCGAGCCGCCAGGTGATCTCCGCCGCGGGCAGGACCTCGGGCAGCCACCACGGCATGGACAGGCCGACGGCTCCGATCAGCTCTCCGGAGGCCAGCAGCTCCACGGCGAAGATCCCGAAGCCCTCCTCGTCCCACTCGTCCTCCCACCGCTCGATGGTCTCGGCGGTCTCCTCCAGGTCGAGGGTCTCGCCGTCGCCGATCCAGCGCATCACCTCGGGGTCGGCGAGGATCTCCGACAGGGGGACGAGGTCGTCCTCGGACCAGCGGCGGAGGAGGAGGCGGGGGGTACGGATCTCGGTCATGACACCCATCCTGCCGAACGTGCCGGACATCGGGTAATCGGGTCCCCGGCCGGGCCCCCGCAGGGCCGCTCCGGGGCCGTCGCCGGACCCTCGCAGGCCCCCGACCAGGCCACCACCGGGCCATGGCCAGGCCCTCGGCTAGGCCCCCGGACCCGCCCGACCGGTCACCGGGTCCTCCTCCGGGGCCCCCGCCGGGACGGTGATCGCGTCGAGCTGGGCCCGCAGGTGGACGTGCGAGTCAACCGGCTCGTGCACGATCCGCCCCAGGGGCGGCGGCAGGGGTTCCACCCGGGTGTGCGGATCGCACTCGTAGAAGTAGACCAGCGAGACCAGCTCCTCGGCCGGCACGTCGGCGGGCGGCGGCAGGACCCGGTGGCGGCCGGCCCGCCACCGGTCTCCGGTCCAGCGCGCCATCAGGTCTCCGATGTTCACGGTGAGCGCGGCCGGATCGTACGGGGCGTCCTGCCAGCCCTCGGCGTCCGTGTGGATCTGGAGGCCGCCGGCCCCCAGCTCGCGGTCCAGCACGGTGACGGTTCCGAAGTCGGTGTGCGCCCCGATGCGGAACTGGCCGGGCAGCGGCGGCCCGACGATCTCGGTGCCGGGGTACCAGTTGACGTTGAACCCCCAGGTGGGGTGACCGGTGTGGCGGGTGAAGTGGTCCGGGCCCAGGCCGAGGGCGGTGGCCAGCAGCTCCAGCAGCTCGTCGGAGAGCGCCCGCATCGCGGCCAGGTACTCCGTCACCAGGGGCCGCAGCGCGGGCACTTCGGCCGGCCACGCGTTGGGCCGGAACCACTCGGCGTCCACCGAGGGGATCCCCGTCGGGTCCTCCGCCGCCCAGGACCAGGATTCCTTGAGGTCCGGCGGGGAGGCCTCGCCCTCCGCGTAGCTGTTGGCCTCGGCGCCCGGGCCGAGCCAGCCGCGGCCGCCGACCGCGACGGCGTACGGGGCCTTGGCGGCGGCCGGGAGCCGGAAGAACGTGCGGGCGGCCTCCCGGATCCGCCGGGGCAGCTCCGGGTCCACCCCGTGCCCGGCCACCAGCAGGAAGCCTGCCGTCCGCAGCGCCTCGTCGACGCGGGCGGCCACGAGGCGGCGCGCCTCGGGGCCGCCGGTGCGCCACGGGCCGAGATCGATCGAGGGAACCTGGGAACTCGCCATGCGCGACCTGCTTTCCGAGCCGGGGGCGCGGCGGGAGCCCTGGGCGTGCGCCCGGGCTCCGCTCAGCCCCGTAGGACGTACCGGACCAGGCCCTCCCCCGTACCCGCCCCGGTGAAACCGGCCCGCCGCAGCACCGCCTGGGAGAGCGCGTTGTCCTCGTCCGTCGTGGCATCCAGCCGGGTGACGCCCGGCCGCCCGAGGGCCCACGCGGACAGTGCCTTCAGCCCGTCGGTGGCGTAGCCGTTGCCGCGCGCCGAGGGGACGAGGTCGTAGCCGACCTCGGTGCGCCCGTCCGCGTCCGGGGCGGCGTGGAAGCCCATGCCCCCGATGGCCTTGCGGTCGCTCGTGCGGACGATGACGTACGGTCCCCAGCCCGCCCGGTAGGTCCCCGCCTCCCGGGCCCGCGTGACGATCCCGGCGGCCTCCCGGGTGTCGTCGAGGGGGCCGTCCTCGACCCAGACGAAGCCGCCGTTGCCGCCGGCCTGGAGGTCGGCCGCGATGGCCGGGGACATGGGGAGGAGCAGTACGCGGCCGGCCGCGACGGGGTCGGCGTACCAGCGCCAGGCCGTCAGGGGGGCCAGGCCCGGGAGTTCGCCCCGGCCCGCGGCCCAGAGCAGGGTCGGCCAGGCCGCGCGGCCGCGCGGGAGGTGCGGGAAGAGCCGGTCCAGGACCCGTTCGGCCAGTGCGGGGTCCGGCTCCCAGTCGTGGACGCCGAGTCCGCCGAGGATGTCGTGGGTGTGCAGCAGGGTCTCGACGACGCCCATCGCCGCGAAGCCGTCCGCGCCCGCGTCCCCGTACGGGTGCCAGGCGCGGGCGCCCGGTCCGGCGAGGGCCACGGCGGCGGACAGGAACCCGCCGGTCGCCTCGATCAGGTCGACCAGGCCGGCCGGGCCGGTGCCCTCCTCGGCACGTATCTCCAGGGGGACGTACGCGTCGGTGGCGCGGACCGTGAGCTGGGCGGCGTAGGCGGTGAAGTCCTCGGCCACGTGGACGGCGGTGTCGCGGCAGCTCCAGTCCAGTCCGGCGGCCGGAACCTCCCAGTCCAGGTGCGCCACTTCCCGCAGCGCCCGGGTGGTGAGCGACACCGCCGTATCGATGTCCTCGGAATTCATGATCGTCATAGTGGGCACGGTAGGGGGCCCGGCCGGGTGCCGCCAAGGGGATATCCGTGGCCCACGGGCGGTGGTCCCGGTGGCGCGCCTGCGGGCCACGGCCGGGGACGGGGCGCTACTGCTTGTGCTCGGACGGCGCGCTGACAGCGCCCCGGTGAAGGGCGGAGCAAAACGGTGGAGATTTCGACGAGGGACGTCTTCGGGGCCCCGTGCTGGGTGAGCCTGATGGCACGGGACCTCGGCGCGGCCCAGCGGTTCTACGGTGAGGTCGCGGGCTGGCGGTTCCGGCCCGCGCGGCTCGGCGAGGCCTTCTCCGTCGCCGAGCTGGACGGCATGCCGGTGGCCGGGATCGGGGCGCTGGCCGGGGACCTCGCGGTGGCCGTGGCCTGGACCCCGTACTTCGCGGTCGACGACGCCGACGTGGCGGTGGACCGGATCCGGGAGCGCAGCGGCACGATCGCGGTCGGCCCGGTCTCCTTCGAGTCGGGGGGCCGCGGGGCGCTGGTGGCGGACCGGGACGGGGCGGTGTTCGGGATCTGGGAGGGCCAGGTCTCCTCGGGCTGGCGGGTCGGTACGGGGCAGGCCCCGGCCTGGCTGGAGCTGCGCACCCGGGACGCCTTCGAGTCGGCGATCTTCTACGGGGAGGTCCTGGAGTGGGCCACCGGCCGCGCCGGGTGCTGCGAGGTGGCGTACGAGGAGGACCGGGTGGTGCTGCGCCAGGACGGGGGCCCGGTGGCCCGCCTCGACAGCGGTCCCGTGGAGCCGGGTTCGTACAGCCCGTACACCCGGCCGCGCTGGCACGTGCACTTCCGGGTGCCCGCGCTGGAGCCCGCGGTGGAGGCGGCCGTCGCGCTCGGCGGCCGCACGGTGTCCGAGCCCGGGTCGAGCGCGACCGAGCGGTGGGTGTCGCTGCGCGATCCGGACGGGGCGCTCTTCACCCTCACCGCGTCCCGGACGGACGACGGGAGCGACGGGTAGGCCCTGGTCCACTTCTGCCTGGTCTACGGGCCTACGGGTCTACGGGGTCTGTGGGGCCTGTGGGGCCTGTGGGGCCTGTGGGGCCTGTGGGGCCTGTGGGGCCTGTGGCAGTCGGCGGGTGCGGGTCCAGGCGGTGAGATCGGCCGCGGACCAGGTGTTGACCACCCGGTCGGCCGTCACCCCGCATTCCAGGGCGCGTTCGCAGCCGAGGGTCTGCCAGTCGAGCTGGCCCGGGGCGTGCGCGTCGGTGTCGATCGCGAAGAGGGTGCCCGCGGCCACGGCGAGCCGCAGCAGCCGGCGCGGCGGGTCCAGCCGCTCGGGCCGGCTGTTGATCTCCACGGCGGCGCCCGACTCGGCGCAGGCCGCGAAGACCGCCTCGGCGTCGAACTCCGACTCCGGCCGGGTCTTGCCCGTCACCAGCCGCCCGGTGCAGTGGCCGAGGACGTCGAGGTGCGGATTGCGGACGGCGGCGACCATCCGCCGGGTCATGGCGGGGGCGGCCATCCGGAGCTTGGAGTGGACGGAGCCGACGACGAGGTCCACCTCGGCCAGGAGTTCCGGCTCCTGGTCCAGCGATCCGTCGTCGAGGATGTCGCACTCGATACCGGTGAGCAGCCGGAACGGGGCCCAGGTGGCGTTGAGTTCGGCGACCGTGCGCAGCTGCTCCCGCAGCCGCTCGGGGGTGAGCCCCCGAGCAATGGTCAGGCGCGGCGAGTGGTCGGTGAGCACCGCCCACTCGTGCCCGAGGTCGGCCGCGGCCCGGGCCATCGCCTCGATGGGGCTGCCCCCGTCCGACCAGTCGGAGTGCAGGTGGCAGTCACCGCGCAGGGCTGCGCGCAGGGCGAGGGCCTCAGGGCTCGGGGGCGGGCCCGCGGGGTGGGCCGCGACCTTCTCCTCCAGCCCCTGCAGGTACGCGGGGATCGCTCCGCCGAGGGCTTCGCGGACGACCTGGCCGGTCTTCGGGCCGATGCCCTTGACCGCTTCGAGGGTGCCCGCGGCGACCCGTTCGGCGAGCTCGCCCTCGCCCATCCTGCCGAGGGCGGCGGCCGCCGTGCGGAAGGCCTGGACCCGGTAGGTCGGCTCCTGGGCACGTTCCAGCAGGAAGGCGATCCGGTCCAGCGCGGCCACCGGGTCCATCGCGTGTCTCCCTCCGCCAAGCGGTGAAACGGCGGGGAGGGGGCG